>JBDTOF010000152.1:0-18788 GCA_039933375.1 Chloroflexota bacterium | reverse complement strand
CGTGGCTGACACGTACCCCGCACGCGCCATGTTCGAGGGCATGAGCGATTCGGCCATTGGAGCGCTCCAGATCCCGGTGGCAATCGGAGGTCGGACGGGCTGGTACGGCCTGGACAGCAGTAACCCGATCGTGGCCGGCACCTGGTCCGCCGCCCGGGGTGCGGTCGACGTGGCGCTCACGGCAACGGATCTCGTCCTCGAGGGAGGGGAGTCGGCCGTCTACGGCCTGTGCCGTCCGCCCGGCCATCACGCGGCGCGCACGATGGCGGCCGGCTACTGCTTCTTCAACAACGCGGCGATCGCGGCACAGGCGATCAGCCGGCGAACGGGGGAGCCGGTGTCCATCCTCGATCTCGACATCCACCACGGGAACGGGACCCAGCAGATCTTCTGGCGCCGCGGCGAAGTCTTCTACACCTCGATCCATGCGGATCCGGCCCACCTCTATCCGTTCTACCTCGGGTATGCGGACGAAGTTGGCGAGGGACCCGGCGCGGGCGCCAACCTCAACCAACCGATGCCGGCCGGGACCGGCGATGCCCCGTACCTGGGGGCCGTTGACCGAGCCCTGGAGGCGATCGAGGGCAGGGAAGGCAGCGTCATCGTCGTCTCGCTGGGCTTCGACACGTTTGGCCAGGACCCGATCGGCACGTTTGCCCTCACCACCCCCGTGTACCACGAGATCGGTCGGCGAGTGGCCGGACTCGGGCGTCGGCTCGTTATCCTCCAGGAGGGTGGCTATCACCGCCCGACGCTCGGCGAGAACGCTCGAGCCTGGCTGCGCGGGGCCGAGGGTCGGCCATTCGATCCATTGCCCGCTGCGAGTGCAGACCGCGATGATGCGAAGATGCCGTCGTGACCAGATCCCTGCCGGACAGCGTTCGCAAACTCGTGGCCGAGATCGAGACGGAGATCGGCGAGTCCGACGATGCCGCGCACGCCGCCCCGATCGAGGGTTCGGCCACCCGCGGCAGCAACGGGAACGGCAACGGCAACGGAGCGGTCCACCTGAACGGCAAGGTCGAGGAGGCGGTCCGCGACATCCTCGCCGAGATCGGGGAAGACCCGCTGCGAGAGGGTCTCGTCGGGACGCCGGATCGGGTCCATCGGATGTACGCGGAGCTGACTGCGGGCTACCACGTCGATCCGGATCGGCTCGTCAACGATGCGATCTTTGCCGTCGACTATTCGGAGATGGTGGTCGTCAAGGACATCCCGTTCTACTCGCTCTGCGAGCACCACCTCCTGCCGTTCTTCGGGACCGCGTCGGTCGCCTACATCCCGAAGGGTCAGGTCATTGGCCTGTCGAAGATCCCGCGGATCGTCGAGATGTACGCCCGCCGGCTCCAGATCCAGGAACGAATGACCCAGCAGATCGCCGACTTCCTCAACCAGCGGCTGGCCCCCCAGGGCGTCGGCGTTGTCGTCGAGGCGACGCACCTCTGCTCGGTCATGCGGGGGATCCGCAAGCCCGGGACGATCATGACGACCTCAGCGGTGCTGGGATTGTTCCGCACGAGGGACCGGACCCGCGCCGAGTTCTTCAGCCACCTCGATCGTCGGGGTCCCGGGCCGGGCCTTTGACCACCCCGGGTCCGGCGAGTGGCGTTGCAGACGGGTCGGCGCTTCGCCAGTTGCTCTCCGGGACCCGGCTCGCGCAGTCGATCAGCGTGGCGGCGACGCTCGGCGTTGCCGATGCCCTCGCGAACGGGCCGAGATCGATCGAGGACATCGCCGCTGAGCTCGACGCTGACGCTGGGTCCTTGTACCGACTCCTTCGGGCCCTCGCGGCGGCCGGCGTATTCGTGGAGGACGACGACCGGTCCTTCTCCCTCACCGACCTCGGCAGGGGACTCCGATCGGACGTCGACGGCTCGGTTCGCGACCAGGCGATCAATTTCGGCAGACCATACGCGCTCGAGGCATGGGGCAACCTCGAGCATTCCATCCGAACCGGCGAGAACGCCTTCGCGGCGCTCCACGGTGAAGACGACTGGACATGGCGTACCCGAGACGCCACAGAGAACGCGATCTTCAATCGCGCGATGGCGTCGGTCAGCCGACCTGTCGGGCCGGCCCTGGCCGCCGCATACGACTTTTCGAGCGCCAGGATCGTGGCCGACATCGGGGGCGGTACGGGCAGCCTGTTAGCGGCCGTCCTCGGGGCCAATGCGGGCGTCCGGGGAATTGTGTTTGACCAACCCCATGTCGTCGCATCCGCCGGACCCGTCCTTTCGGCGGTGGGCGTGGCCGACCGATGCGAAATCGTCGGCGGCAACTTCTTTGACTCGGTGCCAAACGCAGATGTCTTCATCCTGAAGTCAATCCTGCACGATTGGCCAAATCCGGAATCCATCAAGATCCTCCAATCGATTCGGCGCGCCGCGTCGCCGTCCTCGCGACTGCTGGTCATCGAGGTGGTCCTGGGTCCGCCAAACGAGGATCTCGCCGGCAAGCTGATGGATCTCAACATGCTGGTGATGCCCGGCGGACGCGAGCGAACGCTCCCGGAATGGCGCGCCCTGCTCACCGACGGCGGCTTCATGCTGGCGTCAGCCAAGCCGCTGAGTGGGAACTTCCAGCTCCTCGAGGTAACGGTACGGGGCGAGGGGTAACGTGGCACGGCGCACCGCTGGGCGGACGCCCCGGGCCGTTCGCGGCCGCGCTCCGGGAAGACGTCAACGTCGTCGGCCTGTCGATCCTGTCGGGAGCGCACCTGACACTCGTGCCACGTGTCCGCACCCTGCTGCGTGACTAGGGCCTCTGTCAGCCAGGGTCGTCACGAAGCCGCGCATAGACGATCAGGTCGCGGTATGCGCCGGCCCTGAATTGCGCCCCACGGATGATCCCGTCGCGCCGAAACCCAGCCTTCTCGAGTGACCGGCGTTCGGCGACGTTGTCGACATCCGTTGCGGCCTCCACCCGATTGGCGCCGGTGGTTTCGAACAGCAGATCAGCCAACAGGCGTTGCGCCTCTGTCCCGTAGCCGGCGCCCCGCGCGTGCGGTATCAGCTCGATACCGATATTCCATGCTGTGGATTCCGGATTCGGCCCATACCGGATCTCGTGCCAGCCGATCGCCCCGATCGGCAGCCCGTCGACGATGCGTTCCACGATGAGGGTTCCGTTGTGGGCGTCCCGAAACGGCCCCTTCGCGAGCGCGTCGCGATCGACCCGCTCGTCGGGCTGGTCGAAGTCGTTGAAACCACCCGCACCCTTCGCCGCCCGGCTCCATTCATCGAGGAGGTCGGCGTCGGCCAGCGTCACGTCGCGGAGGCGAACCCGAGCAGATCCGAGAAGATTCACGGACCGGACGATAGCTCACGAACGAGCCAGATGTGCTCCGTCCTACCCGATGACACATCCCCGAGCCTACAATCGGCGCATGACCGATCGACCGATCAAGGTACTCATCGCCAAGCCCGGCCTCGACGGCCATGACCGCGGGGCCAAAGTCCTCGCCCGCGGACTGAGGGACGAAGGGTTCGAGGTGGTCTACACGGGTCTCCGGCAGACGCCCGAAATGGTGACGACGGCCGCGCTCCAGGAGGATGTCGACGTCGTCGGCCTGTCGATCCTGTCGGGAGCGCACATGACACTCGTGCCGCGCGTCTGCGCGCTCCTGCGTGACCAGGGCCTCGAGGACGTCCTCGTCGTGATCGGCGGGATCATCCCCGACGACGACGCGGCCGAGCTGCGCAAGATCGGCGTTTCCGGGATCTTTGGCCCCGGTACCACGATCGTCGAGGTCGCCGAGTACCTGCGCGCCAACGCTCGCGCCCGCGACTGAGGTGGGCGCGCTTGCCGGCCCGGCGCCCGATCCAGAGGTTCGAGCACAGGAACTGACTGATGCCGCGATCGGCGGCGACCGGCGTGCGCTCGCCCGGCTGCTGACCGCCGTCGAGAATCGAACGCCGGTCGCGGAGGCGGCGCTCAGGACCCTCTATCCCATGGCCGGCAAGGCACACCTGGTCGGCATCACGGGTGCGCCCGGCGCAGGCAAGTCGACGCTGGTCTCCGCCCTCATCGCGGAAGTCCGGGCTCGCGGTCGGACAGTTGGCGTGATCGCGGTCGATCCGTCGAGCCCGATCACAGGCGGGGCGCTCCTCGGTGATCGCGTTCGGATGCAGTCGTACGCGTCCGACGGAGATGTGTTCATCCGATCGATGGCCTCCCGCGGACATGCCGGTGGGCTCGCCGCCACGTCGGCCGCCGCGGCGGCGGTGCTCGATGCCGCCGGGTTTGATCTCGTCCTGCTCGAGACGGTCGGAACGGGCCAGAGTGAGGTGGAGGTCGCCGCCGCCGCCGATACCACGGTCGTCCTCGAGGCGCCTGAGATGGGCGACGAGGTCCAGGCGATCAAGGCTGGTCTCCTCGAGGTCGCGGATATCGTCGTCGTCAACAAAGGGGATCGACCAGGTGCCCAGCGGACCGCATCGCAGCTCCGGGCGATGCTCGTAGCCGTGAGCCGGGTTGGGGCCGCGGATGACGCTCATCACGGCGGGTCACTGCCGGGTGCGACAGGAGGTGGCGGCGCGCGAGCCACGGCCGCGACGCCCGCCCGCCCGCGTCCAAAGCAGCCCGAGGTCCTCGTGACGACCGCCACGAACGGGGAGGGGATCACGGAGTTGCTCGCGGCACTCGATCGTCATCGCGCGGCTGGATATGAGGGTCCCGTGGCCGCCGCGCGACTCGCCCGGGCGCGTGCCCAGGTCTGGGCCATCCTGTCGGACCGCCTCACGACGGACCTGGCCGGGCCGGACAACCGGTCCGAGACGGATGCGGCCCTGCAGGCCGTAGCGGACCACGAGCTCGATCCGTACGCGGCGGCCGATCGCCTGCTCGAGCGCCTCCGGCGCTGACGGGGTTCGCCGTGCGCAGGGCACCGCAGCCCGCCTCGCGCTAGGCTGTTCCCATGTCAATCGAACGAATCTTCGTCGCCGGTGCTGGCCTGATGGGTCACGGGATCGGCCAGGTCTTCGCCACCATCGGGGTGGGCGTCACGTTGTATGAACCCGATCTCGCCCGCGCTGAGGCGGGCCGTGATCGGATCGCCGGAAACCTCGACCGCGCGGTAGCCAAGGGAAAGCTGGACCAGGCGTCACGCGATGCCATCGTCGGGCGCGTGGCGGTCACTGCCGATCTCGACGAGGCCCATGAGGCCGATCTCATTCTCGAGGCGGTCTTCGAGGACGTCGGGGTGAAACAGGCGCTCTGGCACGAGCTCGACGGCCGGGCCAACCCGGATGCCATCTTCGCTTCGAACACGAGCTCCATCTCGATCGACCAGCTCGCATCGGCCGTGTCGCCAGCTCGTCGCGGGCAATTCGTCGGGATGCATTTCTTCAGCCCGGTGCCGGTCATGCCCCTGGTCGAGCTCATCCGGGGCGCCGCCACGACCGAAGCGACGGAGACGGCCATTCGCGAGGTCACCGACGCCCTCGGCAAGAAGCTCATTGTCTCTGCGGACCGGCCCGGGTTCATCGTCAACCGCATTCTCATGCCCCTGCTCGCCGAGGCGATGCACACCCTGGAGGAGGGCACCGGGACGGCCGACGACATCGACACGGGCGCAAAGGTAGGTCTGAATCACCCGATGGGCCCGCTTGAACTGGCCGACTTCATCGGGCTCGATGTCTGCCTCAACGTGATGAAGGTGCTCCACGAAGGGATCGGCGGGGAGCATTTCCGGCCGCCCAAGGTGCTCGAGGACCTCGTTGCGGCCGGACACCTCGGCCAGAAGACCGGCCGCGGATTCCACACCTACCCACGGGCCTGAGCGAGTGGCCGTGGACGGCGAGGCCGCAGGCGCTGGTGGGCTGACCAGCGAGGAGCGTCTGCTTCGCGACACGGCCCGCGAGTTCGCCCAGCGTGAGATTCTCCCCGGGGCCATCGAGCGCGACGAGACGGAGCGTTTCGATCGATCGATCTTCGAGCGGATGGGGGGCCTCGGCCTGACCGCCGCCCCCCTCCCTGAGGCCGTCGGCGGATCCGGTTTCAGTTATCTCGGCTGGTCTCTGGTCATGGAGGAACTGGGTGCTGCGGAGTTGGCTTCGGCCGTCACGTTGTCGGTCCATATCCTCAGTCAGTATCCGGTGGTCACCTTCGGGACACCTGCCCAACATGCGGACTGGCTGGTGCCCATGCTCTCCGGCGAGGCGCTCGGGGCCTTCTGCCTGACCGAGCCGCATGCCGGATCCGACGCCGCGGCGCTCCGGACCCGTGCCGAGCGGCTCGATGGGTCCGAGGTGGTGCTTCCGGCGGATGCTCCGGCGGCGGATGTGGCTGCGTACCGGCTCCACGGGACCAAGATCTGGATCACCAACGCCCCGGAAGCTGACCGCTACCTGGTTTTCGCCACGATCGACCCTTCGCTCGGCCCGAAGGGGATCACGGCCTTCCTGGTCGAGAAGGGGACGGTCGGCTTCGGGTTCGGGTCACATGAGCGGAAGATGGGAATCCGGTCGTGTCCCGCAGCGGAACTCATCTTCGATGGCGCCATCATTCCTGCCTCGCGTCGGCTTGGAGCCGAGGGGGAGGGCTACCGCATCGCACTCTCCGCCCTCGCCGAGGGCCGGATCTCGATCGCCGCTGCCTGCGTCGGTCTTGCCCGTTCGGCACTGGAGCAGGCATCCGCCTACCTCCACCAGCGCACGGCGTTCGGTGCGCCGCTCGCGGAGCTCCAGGGCCTCCGGTTCATGGTCGCCGAGATGGCCCGCGAGGTGGCTGCGGCCCGGGCGCTGACCCATGAGGCCGCTCGCGCGAAGGACCGCGGCGAGCCCATCGGGGAACTCTCTTCGCTCGCCAAGTGGACCGCTTCGGACGCGGCAATGAAGGTCGCCACGGATGCGGTGCAGCTGTTCGGCGCGAGCGGCTACTCGCGCGAGACGGGGATCGAGCGCCTCATGCGGGACGCCAAGGGCGCTCAGATCTACGAAGGCACGAACCAGGTCCATCGCATGATCGTGGCGGACGCCGTGCTGGAGCGCTCGCGAGGCTGACCCGGCGCGCCGGTCACGGGCGGAACGGCACGGATATCGCGGGACATTGGCCCCTCAGCGCAGTGGGACGTAGCGGATATCGTTCCCTCGGGCCACGTTGCTGTTGAGCCAGCGTCCCCTCGCGTCTCTCAGAGGAGTTCGACCCCATGACCCAAGTTTCCGACACCATCTCCAAGCCGACGATTGAACCGATTTCGAGCGACGAGCGACTGCCCGCCGGCGAGCCGATGGCTGGATCTGCGGCCTCGGACCCGAGCAGACGCCGCTTCCTCCGGGGCGCCGCACTCACCGGTGGCGGGCTGGTGGCCGCGACCCTCGCGGCCTGCGCGCCTGCGGGCACCACTCCGGGGTGGACCCTCGGGCCATTGGGGACACCGGGTGCGGGATCTCCCGCCCCGGTGCCAGGAACCGCAGCGCCCTCAACGTCGGCCGCGCCGACGCCGACGCCGGTAGCTTCGGGGACCATTCCCGCCGGCTGGAGCGAGCACGACATCTCAGCGCGGCAGATCGTTCGTCGCTACGTCGGCAACCTGGCCCCCGCTCTCCAGGGCGTCTATGGCGACGCCGCGTTCGCGAAGTTCGTGGACATTCTCGGCGCTTCCGAGCCGTACCCGGAGCTCGGCATGAAGCCGGCCTTCGCGCAGGTGCCCCAGCTGGTCCTCAACGACCTGTTGAATCCGCTGGTCCCCGAACTGGACGGTGGCGTCAAGGTCTTCCGCCTGACGATCGACGAGTTCGATCAGAAGATCGACGAGATGAAGCCGCCACTGGCCGCGCTCGGCTATAACGCCCAGTGGCCGGGCCCGACGATCCGGGTGAACCTGGGCGACCGCGTCCGCGCCATCTTCACGAACAACCTCAAGGAGACGACGTCGGTCCACTTCCATGGGGTCGAGTTCGACGATCCATTCATGGACGGCGTCGCCTTCGTGACCCAGAAGCCGTTCGGGCCCGGCGAGTCATTCACCTATGAATTCGTGGCGCGGAGCCCCGGCTCGCTGATGTACCACTCGCACCACAACGCCACGGACCAGGTCGGCCGCGGCCTGCTCGGCGCGTTCATCGTGGACCCGGCGAATGATCCCAACAGGACGGATCGCGAGTACACCTGGATCTCCAATGACACGCTCGGTGGCTTCACGATCAACGGACACGGCTTTCCGGCGGTGGTGCCTGTCCTCGCCGCAGTCGGCGAGACGGTCCGGATCCGGTTCATGAACGAGGGCATGATGATGCACCCCTGGCACAGCCACGGGTACACGATGCGGATCGTGGAACGAGACGGGCGTCCCCTCGGGACGGCAGCCTTCGAATGCGACACCCTCGGGGTCAATCCGGGCGAGCGATTCGACGCAATCATCAAGGCGGATCGCCCCGGGATCTGGGCGTTCCACTGCCACATCCTCCCGCATGTCGAGGGTGTGGACGGCATGTTCGGTATGGTCACGAGTCTCATCGTCGTCCCCAAGAAGGAGCACATCGATGCGATCGTCGGGATCCTCACAGCCTAAGCGTTTGAGCCGGCATTTCCTCGCATCGGTCGCCGCCCTGGCGTTGCTCGGCGCGGCGCTCGTCGGCTGTGGTGGCTCGCAGACGGCGGCGCCGTCGGCGGCAACCCCGGTCGTCACGAACGCATGGGTTCGTCCGCCGGTCGGACCGGATCGTCCGGCCGCCGGCTACCTGACCATCACGAATCCAGGCGGTACTACCGATGCATTGGTGGGAGCCTCCTGCTCGATCGCCATGTCGGTCGAGATCCACGAGACCACGACGGACAGTTCCGGAATGACCGGAATGCACCCGATCCACCGGCTCGAAATCCTGGCCGGTGGCACGGTCAAGCTGGAGCCCGGTGGCTATCACATGATGCTGATGGGCACCGGCGACAAGCTGAAGATCGGCGACAAGGTCGAGATCACGCTTCAGTTCGAGCAGGCCGGCACGGTCGTGGTCGAGGCGGAGGTTCGCGCTGGCTGACTTGGGCGCTCGGCCCGCCATGGAGCGCCCTCCGGCGCACGTGTCGCCGTCCCTTGATGGTCCATATCGACTGGTCATGGTCATGGCCGTGGCCCTCGTGGCCCTCGTCGCTCTGAGCGCCATCCGGGCCGGCTTCATCGCCGGTCCGGGCGTCCCCAGCGCGTCGCCGACCGCCTCACCGGAGCCGACGACCAGCCTCTACGATGCGGCGCGCTCCGCTCCGGATCTATCTCTGACCGATCACGCCGGCCGCGCCTTCTCCCTGGCTCAGTTCCGCGGCGCGCCCGTCCTCATCTTCTTCGGCTATACGCACTGCCCGGATGTCTGCCCCGCGACGATGGGGATCCTCGCCAAGGTCCTCGCGGATGCGGGCGATATCGGTCTGAAGGTGGTCTTCGTCACGGTGGACCCTGAGCGCGACACGGTCGCCTGGTTAGCTGACTACGTCCGCTACCTTCCGGCCGGGTTCACCGCCCTGACGGGCTCCGTCGAGGAGATCCGGAAGACCGCGAATGCCTGGGGGGTCCGCTATGCGAGGGTCGACACCGACACACCTGGCGAATACTCCATGTCCCACACGGCCGATGTCTACCTCGTGGACGCTGCCGGGATGCTGCGTGCAGCATTCCCGTTCGGTACGACTGAGGGCCGCATCCTGGCGACGGTTCGAGACATCGCCAGCGCCCCCGTACCGACGAGCGCTGCGACTGCGACTGCCGCCGCGAGCACGGCCGACGGCCAATCGGCGACGGGATCGCTGGCCACCGCGGACCTCAGCATCGATGTCGTCTCATCCTCGGTGTGGGCCGGTGGCCGAACGCCCGTGATCCTGGCCCTGCGCAACAGAGGCGGCCGCGTGGCCGAGGTCGACGGCCAGGCGGTCGTGCAGTTGACCACGACGGGCGGCGCCCCGGTCGGACCGCCGGTACCCGCGGTCGCCGTGCGCCCCACCGGCGTCGCGGAGGTCTCCTTTGTTGCGTTCCTCGATATCCCGACGCCCGGGCCGTGGAGCCTGACCGTGACCGCAACGTACGGCAACGGTGCGCACATCGGATCGGGAACCCTGTTTGCCCTGGAGCAGGGCGGGAGCGCCCGTCTCGGATCGCCGGCCCCGACGGTCCGGACCCCGACGCTCCGAGATGTCGAGGGCGTGGCGCTCAGGATCTCGACCGATCCGCTCCCGGAGCTGGTGATGTCCCAGGTGTCAACGGCGGACGCGCTGGCCGACGGACGACCGTTCGTCCTCGTCGTCGATTCGGCCCGGTTCAAGGTGACGATCTCGTGCGGCAAGGCGCTCGCACTGGCCAAGTTTTTCGTTGACCGCTGGCGCGACATGACCTTCATCCACCTCGAGCCCTACCGCTACACGGTGCAGCAGGACACCGCAGTGATCGACGGATCCCTCGAGAATCCGAGCCTCGTTCCAGCCGCGGACGCTTGGGGCGTGGGCAAGCCTCCGTGGGGCCTCGGCTCAATGCCCTGGGTCTTCATCGTGGATGGATCCGGGACGGTCGTCGCGAAATACCAGGGGGTCGTCGGCAGCGACGATCTCGACGTGATCATCTCGATGCTCTCCACTCGAGGCTGACCATGCAGGTCGGCCGCGGTCGTCGCGAATCCGGCCCCGGTGTAGCATCGCCCTCATGAGTCAGAGCCTTTCCGCCAGCCCAAACGGGGCCGTTTTCATCGTCAGCGCCGCGCGAACTCCAATCGGAAAGTTCGGCGGTGTTCTGTCCGCGACTCCCGCGGTTCAGCTCGGCGGGGTCGCCATTCGCGCGGCCGTCGAACGGGCAGGCCTGCCCGAGGGCACGCCGATCGACGAAGTCCTCATGGGCCAGGTGCTCCAGGCCGGATCTGGCCAGGCACCGGCCCGACAGGCGGCGCTCCTGGCCGGACTGCCCGATTCAACGTCGGCCACGACCATCAACCGCGTCTGCGGCTCTGGTCTCAAGGCGATCATGCTTGCCGCGGCCGAGATCCGGGCGGGTGATGCCGAGATCGCGGTCGCCGGCGGGATGGAGAGCATGAACATGGCGCCGTTCCTCGTGCCGGGCGCGCGGTTCGGCCTCCGGCTCGGCAACGCGACGTTGATCGACTCAACGGTCAATGACGGCCTGTGGTGCGGTATCGAGGGCTGTCACATGGGCACGCATGCCGAGCGTGTCGCGATCAAGGAAACCGTCAGCCGGGAGGACCAGGACGCATTCGCCCTCGAGAGCCACCGGCGCGCGATCGCGGCCATCGACGAGGGTCGCTTCGCGGACGAAATGGCACCCGTCACGGTCCGCGACGCCAAAGGGCGCGAGACCATCGTCGATACGGACGAAAGCCCCCGACGCGACACCTCGCTCGAGGCCCTCGCCCGGCTCAAGCCGCCGTTCGCGCTGCCCGAGGCCGAAGACCGTGGCGATGCCTCCGTCGGGACGGTGACGGCGGGCAATTCGCCCGGGATCACCGATGGCGCTGCGGCGACGGTCGTTGCGAGTGAGCGCGCGGTTGAGCGGCTGGGCCTCAAGCCGCTGGCCAGGATCGTCGGGTACGCGCAGGCCGAAGTTGCCCCCAAGTGGCTGTTCCTCGCCCCGATCGCGGGTGTCCGAAGGCTGCTGGAAAAAACGGACATGTCGATCGCCGACTTCGACCTCGTCGAGATCAACGAGGCGTTCGCCGCCCAGACCCTTGCGGATGGCCGAGAGCTCGGGTTCGACTGGTCGAAGGTCAACGTCAACGGCGGGGCCATCGCTCTTGGGCACCCGATCGGCGCCTCGGGGGCGAGGATCGTGGCCACCCTCCTCCACGAACTGCGACGGCGCGAGGGCCGCTACGGGCTCGGGACACTGTGCCTGGGTGGTGGTGGTTCGGTGGCGATGGCCTTCGAGCGCGTCCCGTGACCGAAACGACGACCTTTCAGCTGTTCATCGCCGGTTCATGGGTCGACGGAGTCACCGGGGAGACGTTCGAGAGCGTCAATCCCGCTGATCGTCGCGATATCGTCGGGCGGTTTCAGGCGGGTACGGCAGCTGACGCCGCCATGGCGATCAAGGCGGCCGAGATGGCATTTCCCGCCTGGCGATCGATGCCCGCCCCGAAGCGCGGCGAGATCATGTATCGCTTCGCCGAGCTCATGGCAGAGCACAAGGAGCGCCTGTCCCGGGCGATGACACGCGAAATGGGCAAGGTCATCGCGGAGGCACGAGGCGACGTCCAGGAGGGGATTGATATCGCCTACCTCATGGCCGGCGAGGGCCGTCGGATGTTCGGCGACACCACCCCGTCGGAATTGCCGGACAAGTGGGCGATGAGCATCCGCCAGCCGATCGGCGTGGCCGGGATCATCACGCCCTGGAACTTCCCGATCGCCATCCCATGCTGGAAGATGATGCCGGCCCTCGTGACCGGCAACACCGTTGTGTTCAAGCCATCGAGTGACACGCCCCACTGCGCAACCCTGCTCGTCGAGCTCATGGCCGAGGCCGGTTTCCCGCCCGGCACTGTCAATCTCGTGACCGGTTCCGGGGCTGCCGTGGGGGATACGATCGTCGATGCGCCCGATGTCCCGGTGATCTCGTTCACCGGCAGCTCGACGACCGGCAAGCACATCGCGGAGCGTGCCGGGCGGCGCCTCAAGCGGCTGTCCCTCGAGTTGGGAGGCAAGAACGGGGTTGTCGTCCTGCGCGACGCGGATCTCGACCTGGCGACCGACGGAATCCTGTGGTCCGCCTTCGGCACGACCGGCCAGCGCTGCACGGCCTGTTCGCGGGTGGTTGTGGAGCGAGCCGTAGCGGACGATCTCCTGCAGCGACTCGAGAAGAGGACGAAGACGCTCAAGCTCGGTTATGGCCTCGATGCCGGCGTCGAGGTTGGGCCGCTCATCAATCCAGCCGCGGTCGAGAAGGTCGCCCGGTACGTCGGGATCGGGCATGGCGAAGGGGAGCTCGTGATCGGCGGCTCGCCCGCCACCGACGGCACCCTGGCTTACGGGAACTTTTTCGAACCGACCATCTTCACGGGCATCAAGCCGATGGACCGGATCGGCCAGGAGGAGATCTTCGGGCCCGTCCTGTCGGTCATTCCGGTGGACGATTTTGAGGCCGCAATCACGGCGCTCAACCAAACCCGGTACGGCCTGTCTGCCTCGATCTTCACGCGCGACGTGAACACGGCGTTTCGTGCCATGCGCGACTTCGAAGCCGGAATTGTGTACGTCAACGCCGGGACCACAGGGGCCGAGACGCATCTGCCCTTCGGCGGCTGGAAGGAAACCGGCAATGGCCATCGCGAGGCTGGCCACGCGGCGATCGAGACGTACACCGAATGGAAGTCGATCTACGTCGATTTCTCCGGCCATCTCCAGCGCGCCCAGATCGACAACCAGCCCGACTGATCCGCGACGGGTCGATCCGACCTTCGGACCGCCGTGGCACGAACCGCAGACCTTGGGGTATCCTGCGCCACCTCGGGCCCGTAGCTCAATGGCAGAGCAAGTGACTCTTAATCACTGTGTTGAAGGTTCAAGTCCTTCCGGGCTCACCACCCTCCCGAACGGGGACTGATCGCCCTTGATCGGCACGGGCGGATGGCCCGATCCGCGGTGCATCCAGGCAACAAGGATCTTGGAGAAGCCTCTATCCGAGCCACGTTATTCGGTCCATAATCGCGCTCGCAAGCGGCGCGCGGGGGAACCGAAACGGTTCATGGGATGCGAAGCGAGGTCGGGCTCCGTTATGGGCCTGACGGCTGGAGGAACACGATGAGAAGGTTCTTTGCAGGGGCCACTGCCGCGAGCCTGATGCTCGCGCTCATGGCGGCAAGTGCCAGTGCGGCGCCAGCAGTCAACGGAAGCTTCGAGGCGGGTTCAGCCCCCGGCTCGTTCACGCAGGTGTCGGCCGTGGACAGCACCACGATCACGGGCTGGACCGTCAGTTCCGGGACGGTCGACTACATCGGTACGTACTGGCCGGCGGCGGACGGGGCTCGCAGCATCGACCTGAACGGCTCTGGCCCCGGGGCGATCCAACAATCCGTTGCCACCACGATCGGTGCGACCTACCGGGTGACCTTCAGCATGTCCGGGAACCCTGTGGGAGGGGCCGGGACGAAGACGTTGACCGCCGGTATCGGCGCGGCTCCCGCGAGCTTCAGCTACGAGATCCCAGCGCTCAACCCGCCGACGCTGACCGACATGAAGTGGGCGACCAGGACCTTCACGTTCGTGGCCACAGCCGCGACCACTACGCTCACCTTCACCAGCACGGTGGCCAGCAGCGCGTTTGGGCCAGCGCTCGACAACGTCCGAGTCAACAACGTCCGAGTCGACGGGGCCGGCGCCAAGCCCTGGGATGTCTGCAAGAACGGTGCCTGGCGTCAGATGCACGACCGCCAGAACCATCAGTTCAAGAACCAGGGCGACTGCGTCAGCTACTTCGCAACGAAGTTCCGGAATGGCGGAGCCATCGGGCCCTAGCATCTCCCGATCGCAAATGACCCTCGGCCCGTCCGGGGGTCGTTCGATTCCGCCCCAGGCGCATAGGCCTCGAAACATTGGCCTGCAGCCCAATGCCCTCGTGCCTCCTTAGGACGATTGTTTCGGTGAAGCCGGCGCCCAGCCGACAGCACCAGGGGATGCGAAATGCAGGTCATGGAAGGCGTCGTCGAGGCGGCATGGACGGCCCACCGCGGCCCGCTGGTTGGGCGCCTTACCGCGATGACGCGGAATCCGGACGTGGCGGAGGACCTCGCGCAGGAGGCATTTCTGCGACTCACCCGAGAGGTCGAGGCCGGACGCCCGCCGGAAAACCCTGGTGCGTGGCTCTTTCGGGTGGGAGCAAATCTCGCGGCAAGCCGCGGCCGGCACATTTCGGTCGTCGATCGCCGCGCCGGCGACCTCGCTGTGCCCCACGCGCCGGCGACGCCGGAGGCAGTAGCGGTCGAATCCGAGCTGGCCGCCGCCCTGTCCACGGCGCTGCAATCCCTTGGATCCGCCGATCGAAATGCCCTCCTCCTCGCAGCCCACGGGTTCCGCGGGCCGGAGATTGCCGCCACCATCGGGCGTTCTCACGGGGCAACCCGGACGCTCCTCTGTCGCGCCCGAAGCAAGGTTCGCGGGAGCCTGGTGACGGCGGGTTTCAGCCCCGCCTGACGCCCGGCATCGGTTCGCCCGTTCCGTCGTTTGGCCCATCGGGCGGCGCGTATGATCCCGACGTGGTTGATGCCCCCGGAAGCCGTGCATTCGTGGGTCGGGGGATCGAGTTGGCGCGCCTCCGCGAACTTCTTTCCGAGGCATCCTCGGCCGGCGAGCGGGCCGTCGTCGTCGCGGGTGAGGCGGGTATTGGCAAGAGCCGGCTACTCAAACGCTTCTCGGAGCTGGCGGTGGCCGATGGCGCGCGCATCCTTCACGGTCGCTGCCTCGGCACCGGCAACGATGGGATCCCGTACGCTCCGTTCGTCGAGATCCTCCGGGAACTCGTGCGCCAGACGCCGAGCGAACGACTCCCCGCCGTCCTTGGCCCCGGTCGGGCGGAGCTGACGCGACTGCTCCCTGAGCTGGCCGTCCGCTCGGCCGACATCCCCGCTCTGCAGGAGTTCAACAGAGCAGCTCAAGCCCGGTTGTTCGAATTGATCCTCGGGGTGATCCAACGACTCGCGCGCTCGTCGCCGGTCGTCCTGCTGATCGAGGATGTCCACCGCGCCGATCGTTCCGCGCGGGACCTGCTTGCCTTCCTCGTCCGATCAATGCAGGACGATCCCATCCTGTTCGTCATCAGCATCCGGACGGACGAGCACGGTGACTCGACCGGCAATCTCGCCCTCGTAGCGGAACTACAGCGTGACCCCCGGTTCGAGCGGCTCGAGCTTCGTCCCTTCGATCGGGACGAGGTCGAAGCCCAGGTCGCGATGCTGGTGGCGGCGCGGCCCGACGCCGCCACAGTGGAACGGCTGCTTGCGCGGTCAGACGGCAACCCGTTCTATGTCGAGGAGCTCGTCCTGGCCGGTGCCGTTGGGGACCACGACCTTCCGCCGGTCCTCGGTGACGTCCTGGCCGGCCGGATCGCGGCGCTATCCGATCCGGTCCGAGCGATCCTGCGTGTGGCCGCGGTCGCCGGTCGGCGGATCGACGATGAGCTGATTTCGTCCGTTCTCGAAATCCCGGCTCGCACGCTCGGGGAAATTCTGCGGGAAGCCGTCGATAGCGGGATCCTGGTGCGTCGCGAGGATCGCGGCGCTCGATCGGTGGAGTTCCGGCACGCGCTGCTCCAGGAGGTCGTCCTCGGAGAACTGTTCGCCGGCGAGCGAGTCGAGCTCCACGCGGCGTTCGCGGCGGCGCTCGAGGCTCGATCATCGGCCTCCGGCGACCCGGCCCCCAGCGAGATCGCGGGTCACTGGGATTCCGCGCGACGGCCCGATCTTGCCCTCAGCCCCACGATCCGCGCGGCCGAAGCCGCGGAGCACGTCTGTGCGTTTGAAGAGGCGAGGCGCCATTGGGCTCGAGCCGCCGCACATGCGATGGCCGCGCCGGACGCGGCGAGTTCTCTGGCCTTGACGAGGGATGCTCTCCTCGGACACGCTGCCGATGCCGCGCTTCTCGCGGGAGACGCAACCGAGGCCATCGCACTCGGAGAGGCCGCGGTCGGAGCCGTTGATCCTAAGGGCGATCCCTCGAGACTCGATCACCTCCGCGATCGGCTGCGCTGGTACCGCTGGGAAGCCGGCGACCGAGCGGCGGTGGCTCAGTCTGTCGAGGCAGCCCTCCGGGAGATACGCGCCGATCGGCCTTCCCTCGGGCGTGCCCGAGCGCTGGCCCAGCACGCCGGCATTCAACTATATGCGGGGGAGTACGAAGCATCCATTCGCGACGCGACTGCCGCCATCGAGGTCGCGCGAGCGGTGGATGGCGCGGCTGAAGAGGCCTTCGCCCTGGGAGTGCTCGGATTCTCGCTCGCCGTGCTCGGCGATCCCGACTCCGGGATTGCCCGGCTTCGTGAAGGTCGGACGATTGCCGAGCGGCTCGGCTCCGTCGAAGCGATCTCGCAGGCCGAGTTCAGCCTGGTCTCGCTCCTTGACCGGCTTGAGCGAACGGAGGAATCCCTCGACGCCGCAGCACATGGCTACGCGACGACCGAGCGTCTCGGGGTGGCTCGAGCCTACGGTGGGCTGCTTCTCGGGTTTCGAGCAAGGGCGGAGTTGCTGCTCGGTCGATGGGAGGCCGCAGATGCGACGACCTCGATTGGGCTGCGACGAGGAGCCACGGGGCGGGCCGAGCTCGTGCTCGCAGTCACCCGTGCGCGTCTGCTGACGGCGCGAGGGGCGTTCGAGGAGGCGGCCGCTCTGCTGGCGCGAAGCCGGGACATCGAGACTGCCCTCGGCGGGACCGAGTTCCTGAGCTCGTTGCTGATCGCTGAGGCCGAGCTGGCCTCCTGGGACGGCCGGCTTGCCGACGTTCGAACAATCGCCGAGCAGGCGATCCAGCTGTCGCTCAAGCCAGGGCCGTCCGACCCGTCCCTTGCCTGGCTCGCCGCGACGGTGCTTCGGGCCGAGGCCGACGCGAGGACATCGCGTCCCGAGGAAGGGATGGTCGGGGGGGCGACGAACGCCGCCGAGGCGCTCGAGCACGGACTCAACGCCGATGCGCACGTTGGCGCAGGCGCGACCGCCGGGATCGCCGCCGCGTCGACCGACGAGGTGATCGGCCTGATTCGGGCCGAAGAGGGTCGCTTGAAGGGGATCGCGGATCCCGCCGCCTGGGCGGAGGTTGCCGAAGGGTATTGGCGCGCAGGCCACCCATACCCGAGCGCATACGCCCGCTATCGAGAGGCCGAGGCCGTGCTTACGTCTCGAGGCGCGAGAGCCGCCGCGGCCGCAGCTTTGGCATCCGCGGCCGCCGTCGCCAGTGACCTTGGCGCCGTGCCGCTGCTCGGGCTGGTGGATCGTCTTGCCCGCCAGGCCAGACTACCCGTCAGTGGGGCAGGAACCGCAGAGTCAGGGCCGGAGCCGCGCGAGGCGTCTGGCGCGGGGGCGCTCGGGCTCACGAGCCGAGAGGCGGAAGTGCTTCGCCTCGTAGCCGGAGGCTGGTCAAACCAGCAGATCGCCGATGAGTTGTTCATTACCCGCAAGACCGCGAGCGTCCATGTCTCGAACATCATGGCCAAGCTCGGAGTCAGCGGTCGCCCGGGAGTGATCGCGAGCGCTCATCGCCTCGGGCTCGTCGTAGACCCACCGCCACCGCCCACTGACGCTCGCTGAGGCATCCGGGCCGGCCCAGTCAGCCCGGCCCAGCTGGCTCGGCCCAGTCAGCCCGGCGCCTGCGCCTGCCGCCTCGCGCCGCTCGGCTCGGGACGATCCCGTGCTACCCTTTCGGCACCCTTGATGGCCGGTCCCGTGAGGCCGGCGAACCGGTTCTGTGAGGCCGGAAAGGAGAGCTCGATGGCTGCGCTCAGCTCCATCGGCGGCGACATTCGCCGTGCCCCACGCCAGGGCGCGTTCGCCGTTTCCTTCGATCTCCCATCGGGCCGCAGCATGCCCTCGTGATGCCCGCGCACCCGCGGCCGAGCTCGGTCGTCGATCCGCGAATCGGCGATCTTGGGCCGGCGCTGCTGGCGCTCGAGGACGGCACCATCTTCCCTGGCGTGGCATTCGGGGCGCCCATGTCGGCCGGAGGCGACCTGGTGGTCAATACGAGCCAGACGGGCTACCAGGAGGTCTGTACCGACCCCTCGTACGCGGGTCAGGTCGTGGTCATGACCTACCCGCTGATCGGTAATTACGGTCGGCTGATTGCGGATGACCAGTCACTTCAGCCCTGGCTCCGCGGCCTCG
>JBDTOF010000151.1:0-2921 GCA_039933375.1 Chloroflexota bacterium | reverse complement strand
TCGGGGCTCTCGCCCTGGGCCTATGGCTTCGGCGCGAGTTGGCTCGGTGACCCTCGAGCGATTCGTGCGCTGGCCGTTCCGCCGGCGCGGACAGGTCTAGCGGCGGCGAAGCGGACCGAGGGTCAGCCAGTCGATCGCGGTTGCGATAAGCCACCACACGATCCGGACAAGCCAGTAGACGATCGCGAGGGGCCACGCGATGATCAGCAGAAGCAGCGTAATGAGACACCCGTGCCCATCGCCTCGCTTCACCACGATGATCTGCGGTCGTTCTCTCGGCATCCGACCCCTCGCTTCTTGTCTGTGGCCGTTTGCGGGACTGTCCTGTGTGACGGCCTCGCGCTCGATGATCTTCCGCTCAGTCATGTCTCTTGCGCCCGTGGCGCGATCCGGACATCGCATAGTTGGCTTGATCCCGGATGGTAGTGCCAGTGTCGGGGCTCGACCCTGCCGCGTCATGACAAGCCGTCACGCGGGCCAGTGTGGTCAACCCCTGGCCGGCGGGCGCTCACTGGAACCGACCGACGTAGGGCCTGTTACATGTCCGGCATCTCGGAACGGATACGATCCTGCAATGACCCTTGAACCCACCCGGCGATGAATGAGATGACGGGTCCGTCGCTTCCGTCGGTCCGGCTGAGCGCGCCCCTCGCAGGCGGGCTTGCGATCCTTGCCGCCGGGAGGGCGCTGCACGTCGGATACGACGCTGCTCGCCGGTGTGGGATCGTATCGGGTAATTTCACGGTGTCATGGCGCGACGCGCCACGGCCCCCTGGCTTCGTCGAGCTGGCTTCCGTCGAAGCCGTTTCCATCTACGTGGATGATCGTCTGCTTGACGTTCTTCGTCGCGCGGATCCGGAGCTACGGCCGGGCAGATTCCTCAACCGCGGAACGCCAAGTATCCGACTGGGCCGGCCCGACCTCTGGATCGAGTTTCTCGACGGACCTGTCGTGATGGCGCGCCCGGCGATGCCCTGACGCGTCGGGCCATTTTGCCGGTGCGTCAGGCGCGGTTGGCGACGACCACGGGGATCCCGACAGTTGATCGAAGGGAATCGAGGGCCATCCCGCGGAGTCGCTCGGCGAGGCCCGGTGTCGCAGCGTCCGACGGAAGTACCACGATCGCCCCGCCGAACCGCCGGACCGCATCAGCCAGGCCATCGGCCCCTGCCTTCGTCGGGTACCACGCACCCGCCTCGACCCCAGAGGAACGTGCGGCGTCGATGAAGTCGGCGAGTGCGTTGCGGCCCTCGCGTCGTGCGGCGTCGGCGCCGAACAAGCGCTCCGGGGACGGGCGGTCGGCGTCGTCGCCGCGGAGGTCCGAATATGGACTCGTGAACCCCTCGGCGCTCCGATCGACGAATACCAGCGAGCGAGCGTCGCGTCGCGCGATGCCGAGGGCGGCCACGACTGCGTCGCGATCCACGCCCCGCCCGATGGGCACGATGATCGCACCGGCATCCGCGCCATCCGCGTCGCTCGCTTCGGCGCGCAGCGACGTGGCCGTTCCCCCGGAATCGCTGGCCGTCGCGATCGCCCGGGCGGCCTCCGACAACGGCCGGGGCGCCGGGGGCGGTTGCGGGGCGCCGAGCGGCCGGAGCGCATCGACGAGCAGGGCGACGACCGCCGGATCATCCGAGACGAATCCGACGAACCGCTTGCCCGACGTGGCCGCGCCCCCGACGCCGAAGCTGGCCGGGTCGCCGAGCTCGTATGAGACGAACGCGAGAGGCTCGGGACGGTCGGAGACGAGGAACCACTGGGCGTCGAGCTGACTGATGTCGCGGCGCGCCTCGCGGTAATCGAGGCCAACCAATCGCGGATCGGCGGGTCGCGGCCCCATCGCCCAGACGGTAAGGTCCGTCCCGTCAGCGAGGAGATCGACGTAGCGGTCCGCCTCGACGAGCAGCTTGTCGGCCTTCTGGAATCCGACCAGCAGGTGACCACCGCGCGCCGCCCGCTCGATCTCGCGAGTGGTCCTGAGCATTGCCCGCGGATCGTAGGTGAAGCTCGTCGCGTCCGGCGCGCGCCCAAGCGCCTCCGCGAGGCGCCGCCCGATCTCGAAGATCCCGGCGTCGCCGGAATTCGCCGGGTAGGTCCAGTCCATTGCGGCCATTCAGCTCTCCATAGACGGCACGGGACGGGTTGACGTTCTATCTGACGGTCTACCGCCCTATCCGAGGGAGTCTCGGCGGCTCCCGATGGACGGGATCGTTCGGGGATTCGTGGAGCCGACACTCGGATTTGAACCGGGGACCTGCTGTTTACGAAGTAGTTCGGCCTAGGGTATGGCAAAACCGTGGAATGCGGAGGGTAGGTCGCTCCGTGAGCAGGTCGTCGTTTGCGAGCCGCCAACGCTAGACGTATGCGGCGTCAGAGTAATCCCAGGCGCGGATGGTGTCGGGCTCGAGTTGCACAATGGCCCCGCCCTCGAGCAGATAATCCGCGAGATCGGCGCCCGGATCGTACGCCTCCACGTACCGACGAACGATCGCGCGGCCGACCTCGTCGTATCGATCCGAGCTCACTCGGGCGCGTCCGCTTGCCTCGATCGCACGGTACGGCCGGTCATCCTCGGCAACGATCAAGCTGATCCGTGCATCTCGCTCCAGCATCCGGATCTTTCGGTCACCACCAGGGACCTGGAACCAGAACGAACCGTCGCGAAAGAGGTGCCACACAGGCGTGAGGAGGATCGAGCCGTCGACCCGATGGATGCCGACGATCGCATTGAACGGTCGTTCGAGCAGGTCACCGAGATCCTCAGGTCGAAGGTTCCGACGCATGCCGGCGATGATAAGGGCATCGAGGCGGTGAACAGGCTGCGGAACGCGCACGGCGCAGCGACTGCTAGGTTTTGAACGCCTCGCGCTCATGAGCGTTCGCGGGGGGCATGCAAAACCGCGAGGCGTCGGTCACCA
>JBDTOF010000150.1:0-2272 GCA_039933375.1 Chloroflexota bacterium | reverse complement strand
GTAGTCGGTTAAGCCGACGTGATAGATGCTCTTGACGCGTGGGAAGCATCCGCTTTGGCGGAATGTCACCGGGACAGCAACGGAGCGGCTCCTTCGGGAGCCGCTCCGATCTATTTCCGGCGAAAACAGCGGCCTGGGACGGTCGCACACCTACTCGGGCTCGTGACGTCTCGGTTTCGTCCGGCGTACCGTAGGGACATGAACAAGGACGCCCCGGACGGAATGCACGAACTCGAAATCGAGTTCTGCGTCGTCTGAAACTACACCGAACGAGCCACCGGTCTGGTGGCTGAACTCCTCGGGGCGTGGGCTCCACGGATCGGCCGCGCGACGTTGCTGCCCAGCGCGGGCGGCCGCTTCGAGGTGACGCTCGACGGCGAGTTGCTCTTCTCGAAGGCGGCCCTCAAGCGGCACGCCGACAAGGGTGAGGTCCATGGCCTCGTTGCCGCGAGACTCGGAGCGCCGGTCGACCGGGAGGAGTTTCCTTAGTCCCACTCCCATCCCGACCTGAACCGAACGAGGAGAGTGAACTGGAGCCCAGGGGCATTTCAGGCCCGTGGACATTCACCCACATCGCTGAGACCGATGATCGATTCACGGACTTCGCGCCGTATGTGGCGTCCGTTAACGATCTAGGTTTGGTTGCGTTTCAGGCGACGTCGCGCGATGGCAGTTCGGGCGTGTACAGCGGGTCTGGGGGGCCGGTCTCGACCGTTGCCGACTCGGCATCGGGTCTCCTCACGAGCGTCATCAGTCACCCTGATATCAACGCGCTCGGGATCGTGACCGCCTACGCCACCCTGGGATCCGGCGGACGTGGCGTCGTGCGCGTGCACGACGGCCAGATCACGGTCGCCGCGATGGATGCGGGGCCCCTCGGGCCCACCATCAACGATGCCGGAACCGTGGCTTTCCGTACTGACGATGCCGGACCAACCGGAATATTCGTCGTCGACGACGAAGTCAGGTCCGTCGCCGAGAGCGGGCTCGTCTTCAGGAGATTCCACGGATTGCCAGTCATCAACCACTCAGGGCTGGTGGTCTTTCGAGCCGATCGTGCGGCGGGCGGCGAGGGTGTCTACGTCGGTGACGGCGGACCGCCCATTCCGATCGTGGAGACCGGCAACCTGTTCACCGGATTTGGCGATTTCCCGACCCTGATCGACGACGGCACCGTGGCGTTCTCGGCCAGACTCAGATCCGGTGGATCGGGCGTCTTCGTTGCTGCCGAGAGCTCCGTGAAGACAGTCATCGACACCAGCGGGGCCTTCGAGAGTTTTCGAGGTGTCCTGCTCGATGCGACCAGTGGCGTGATCTTCCATGGGACGCCGAAAGGCGGACGGTTGGGCGTCTTCTCGGGCCCTGAGCCCGAGCGCGATCGTCTCATCGGGCTTGGAGAGCCGTTCGATGGGTCGACGATCGTTGACTTCGCTCTCAATCCGGTATCGATGAATGGCGTCGGCCAGGTTGCGCTCAGGGTCCGGCTCGAGGACGACCGACAGCTCATCCTGCGAGCCGATCGATCGACCTGACCGTTTGGCGTCGTCGCCACCGCTCCGCGGTATCATCCGGCCCCACGCCGTTGCGTGATGTTGCGTGCGCCTGTAGCTCAGTGGATAGAGCGTCGGCCTCCGGAGCCGAAGGTCGCAGGTTCGAATCCTGTCGGGCGCGCCATTTCAACCTTTTCGGGCAGCGCCAGCGCCAATCCGTGCGCGTAGGCCGCCTGGGTCAGCCGGACACCGACGATCTCGGGGCCCGCGACCGTGATCCGCTCGTAGATGGCGTGCATCAATTCCTCCTTCTCCTTCGATACGTCTGACGCTTCCCTGGACTCACCGAAAGCGTGGAGCCGGCGGCTGCCTTCTCCGACCCGGCCACCAGGACGGCAGCGACCACTCTGGCCTCGCGGTCGGTGGCGCGCCCCGCGGGTGGCGGGATGCCCGGCGGGTCATGAGCTGCAGACCAGGTCGCAAGGCTCTGGCGGCTCGGGGAAACGCGGGGCACTGCCGTGGGCGGGCCCACGTCGAGTACGCTTCCGCGACGCGAACTGGAGTGGGTTCGCATCCCATGAGGCGAGGTGGGCCGTGGCCGCGTTCGAGAGCAGCATCGAGATCGACCGGTCGGTCGACGACGTGTTCGCGTTCCTGGCCGATCCGTCCAACGAGACACAGTGGCAGTCGGGCCTCATCGATTCGAGCTTCACCTCGAACGGGCCCGTGGCCGTGGGCACCACCGGGCGGGACATCCGCAAGTCCATGGGCATGAAGAGCAC
>JBDTOF010000149.1:0-2907 GCA_039933375.1 Chloroflexota bacterium | reverse complement strand
GTCGATCCCTGACCTTCATCGAGGACTACATCCGCGACTCGGTCCTGCCGCTCTATGCCAACACGCACACGGAGTCGTCAGGCACGGGATTGCAGACGAGCCGCTTCCGCGAGGACGCCCGGTCGATCATTCGTGAGGCGCTCGGCGGAAACAGGGACGATCACGTCGTGATCTTCTGTGGATCGGGTTCCACGGCCGCTATCAACAAGCTGGTCGATGTCCTGAACATCCGGCTGCCGGCGGACCTCGACGACCGCTTCGACCTGCGCGGCCGTATCCCCGACGAGTCGCGCCCCGTCGTCTTCATCGGACCCTACGAGCATCACTCGAACGAACTTCCCTGGCGCGAGTCGATCGCCGACCTCGTCACGATCCCCGAAGATGCAGATGGCCAGATCGATCTCGCCGCCCTCGAACGCGCCCTCGTCGTCCATGCGGACCGGCCGCTCAAGATTGGCAGCTTCTCGGCCGCCTCGAACGTGACGGGGATCATCAGCGACACCCGAGCGATCTCGGTCCTGCTGCACCGCCACGGAGCCCGCTCGTTCTGGGATTTCGGGGCCGCCGCCCCGTACGTGGATGTCGAGCTGGCGCCGCACCGCCCCGGCCCGGATGCCGAGCTGGACTACAAGGACGCGGTCTTCATCAGCCCGCACAAGTTCATCGGCGGGCCCGGGACCCCGGGTGTGCTGGCGGCGCGCCGTGATCTGTTCACCAACCGTGTCCCGACGGCCCCAGGTGGAGGGACCGTGGCCTATGTCAACCCCAGCGACCATGTCTACCTGTCCGACCCGGAGCATCGGGAGGAGGGCGGGACCCCGGCAATCGTCGAGTCAATCCGCGCCGGCCTCGTCTTCCAGCTCAAGGAAGCGGTCGGGACGGCGGCTATCCGGGAGCTCGAGGAGTCGTTCATTCACCGCGCGATCGAACGCTGGGAGCGGAACCCGAACATCGAGATCCTCGGCTCGCATTCGCTGCCCCGTTTGTCGATCGTGTCGTTCGTGGTTCGTCATGCCGGGCGATACCTGCACCACAACTTCGTGGTTGCAGTGCTGAATGACCTGTTCGGGATCCAGTCACGCGGTGGCTGTTCCTGCGCCGGACCGTACGGCCATCGGCTGCTCGGGATCGACGTCGAGATGTCACACGAGTTCGAGCGCGAGATCTCCCGCGGGTGTGAGGGGATCAAGCCAGGCTGGATCCGGGTGAACTTCAACTACTTCATCAGCGAAGCGGTCTTCGAATACATCCTGGCCGCGGTCGAGCTGGTCGCGACGGATGGCTGGAGGTTGTTGCCGCACTACCGGTTCGATCCCGCGACCGGGCTGTGGCGCCACCAGATCGAGCCCGCCGAAGCTCCGCTGAGCCTCCGGGACGTGGCCTATCCCGACGGGACGATGCGCTTCAGGTCGCACCGCCATCGCGTTCCGGAGTCAAGCCTGCGCGACTACATCGAAGCGGCGGGTGCGATCGTTTCTCGTCCACCGCCGGGTAGCACCGAGACGCTCGACCGCTCGGCTGTGGGGCCCGATTTCGAGGACCTGCGCTGGTTCTGGCTGCCCCAGGAGATCGGAGCGGACGTTGCCCAGACCTCAGCCTGAGCGGATCACGCCGGGACCCGGGCAGGAGTCGGTCTGGGATTACCCGCGCCCGCCGCGCGTGGAGCCGGTTCCGGAGCGCCTGCGCGTCATCATCGACGGCGAGGTCATCGCCGACACAACGAAGGGGCTGCGGGTTCTCGAGACCGCCGGCGCACCTGTCTACTACTTCCCCGCGGCAGACGTCCGCGTCGAGCGACTCACGCCCTCGCCGCACACCTCGTTCTGCGAGTGGAAGGGGAGTGCCTCATACGTCGCCTATGAGCACGGCGGGCGCAGGATCGACAACGTCGCCTGGACCTATCCGGATCCGAGCCCCGGCTACGAATCCCTCGCCGGTCATCTCGCGTTCTACGCGGGACTCGTGGACGAGGCATGGGTTGGTGACGAACGGGCAACGCCACAGCCGGGCCGGTTCTACGGCGGTTGGGTGACTGCGAAAATCGTTGGCCCGATCAAGGGCGAGGCCGGCTCGGCCGGCTGGTAGCGCCCCGGGCCCGCTCGCCCGGGCCTGCTCGCCCCGGCCCGCTCAGCCGGGATCAGCCGTCGCCGAGCGGCACGCCCATCACGTTGAAACCGCCATCGACGTAAATGACCTCGCCGGTCACCGCTGACGAGAGGTTCGAGCTCAGCCACACGGCCGTCTTCCCGACATCCTCGGGCGTGATGTTGGCCCGCAGGGGAGCGACGTCCGCGAACGACCCATAGAGCTTCTTGAAGCCCGCGATTCCGGCCGCCGCGAGCGTTCGGACCGGGCCGGCACTGATGGCGTTGATCCGGATCCCATCGGGTCCGAGATCGGCAGCCAGGTAGCGCACGCTGGCCTCGAGGGCGGCCTTCGCGACGCCCATCACGTTGTAGTGCGCGACGACTTTCTCCGCGCCGTAGTAACTCAGCGTCACGATCGTCGAGCCCGCACGGAGCATCGGACGCGCCTCGCGGACGAGGGCCACGAGCGAGTATGCGGAGACGTCGAGGGCGAGGGCGAAACCCTCGCGCGATGTATCGACAAAGGTTCCCTCGAGGTCCTCGCGGCGGGCGAATGCCAGGGCATGGACGAGGATGTCGATCTGCCCGTGAGCTGCCTGCCACTTGGCCATGACGTCGCGGATCTGCTCGTCAGATTGAACGTCGCAGGGCTCGATGAAAGTCGACCCGATCGACTCGGCGAGTGGACGGACGCGCCGCTCGATGAGGCTCTCGACGCTGGAGAACCCGACCTCCGCACCGGCATCGTGCAGGGCCTGGGCGATGCCCCAGGCGATCGAGTGGTCGTTCGCGACGCCAAAGATCAGCGCCTTCCTGCCGT
>JBDTOF010000148.1:0-2119 GCA_039933375.1 Chloroflexota bacterium | reverse complement strand
AGGATCGTTCCGACGACCTGTCTGAACATCGGCCCGAGATCCGAACCGGGATCCTTGGGGTCATGGACCTTGGACCCGAGCCGGGTCTGGCAGATCGCATACCCGCCGGCCAGCGCGGTCGTCGTCATCCAGATGTCGATCCCGAACTTGCTGATGTCCGGAGTCCAGTCCTCGGCCTCGAGGTAGTGCTTGACGAGGTCGCCGCTGACCCCGAAGTCACCGCCGATCGGCTGGCGGATCCGGTGCCCGTAGAGGGCCCGGGTGAGCGGATACGTGACCGTGTTGGTGATCGTGCCGTCGTACTTGTAGCGGGAGTAGAGCGGCGCCACGAAGTCGTAGCCGCCCTTCAGGATGGGGCCGGCGAGAAGCTCGACCCACTCGGGCAGGATTGACCGCAGGTCCGAGTCCACGACCACGAGCGCCTGGACCTGGAGGGCGTCGGCGATCTCGAAGATCGTGCGCAGGGCCGCGCCCTTCCCGCCGACGCCGTCGATCTCCGGGTAGGTCAGCGACACGCGCGATAGCTTGTTCGTCGGCCGAACGAGGAGGATCTCCTCGACGTAGTCCGGAGGCTCGGTCTCGACGACGACCCGCTGTGTTCCGTCGGGCGAACCCGCATCCGAGTTGACGACGACGGGCCGCAGGTCCGGGAAGTACTGGACCAGTCCGGCCTGCGCGGCATGGACGACGTACCCGATCGTGGCGGCGTTCTTGAAACTCGGGATGCCGACCATGATGTCGGCCCGGTCGAGGCGGGCAATCTCCTCGCGGATCGCCGGTGTCAGGGTCGATTGGGGCATGTGCCCACCCTACCATCGGGCGAGGGGAATTGGGGCCTGCGTGGTGGTCGCGGGGCGGCCCCGGGCCGACCTGGCGGCCCCGAAATGGTCGTTCCGTGGGCGCTCGCCGCGGCTATGATCGGGCGACCGTGGCGGCTCGCCATCCGGGCTGGCCCACGAATCCCGGGAGAGGGCATCGCCATGCAGCGTCTCGCAGCACTCACGCCGTCGGGCAAGGCGCGCGTCCCGGCCGCCTGGGCCATGTATGACTTCGCGAATACGATCTTCAGCTTCGCGGTCGTATCCGGGGCCATCGGCCTGTGGCTGACCGACACCGGCCAGTTCGGCGAACGGGACGGCAACTTCCTGCTGAGCCTCGGGATCGTCGTCAGCGTCGGTCTCAACGCCATCGTGTCCCCGATCCTGGGTGCACTGTCAGATCGCGGCGGCCAGCGTCTCCCGTTCCTACTCGTGTTCACCACGCTGTGTATCGGTGCGACGGCATTCATCGCCGACATCGGGGCGACCGGCGGGCTCGTCCTCTTCATCGTCGCCAACTTCGCCTACCAGGCGTCGCTCATCTACTACGACGCGACCCTGCGGACGGTCAGCAAGCACGAGTCGCGCGGGACGCTGTCCGGGATCGGCGTCGCCGTTGGATACATGGGTACCGTTGCCGTGGGCCTGGCGATCTTCCTGCTCGATGTCCCCGTTGAGGACCGGTTCCGCCTGTCGGCGGTCATGTTCGCCTTCTTCGCCATCCCGATCTTCATCTTCGTCAAGGAGGAGTCGACCGGCGAGAAACTGTCCCGAACCGACGTAATGGGTTCGTTTGGGCAGCTGTTCCTGACCCTCGAACACGCCCGCACGGTCCCGGGGCTTGGCCGGTTCCTCCTCGGGCGCTTCTTCTACTCGGACGCTGTCAACACCGTGATCGTGGTGATGAGCGTGGTCACGGTTCACGCGATGGGCATGACGCCGACCGTTGCCAACCTCGTCCTGCTGGGCCTGACCGTCGTGGCCATCGCTGCCAGTTTCGGATGGGGGCGGCTGGTGGATCGCTGGGGCCCGAAGCGCACCCTGATGGTGGTGCTCTGGTCGTGGGCCGTGGGGCTCGTCCTCGGCGGCATCTCCATCGGAATCGGGGGGACGATCGGGATCGCCATGTTCCTCGTCGCCGGTGCGATTCTCGGCAGTGGGCTCGGCGGCGTCCAGGTCGCGGATCGCGTGTTCATGCTTCGACTCTCACCGCCGGCGCGGCTGGGCGAGTTCTTTGGCCTCTACGGGCTGGTGGGCAAGGGTTCCCAGGTCATCGGCCAGCTGCTGTACGGGCTGATCCT
>JBDTOF010000147.1:0-13922 GCA_039933375.1 Chloroflexota bacterium | reverse complement strand
TGTGCCAGCTCCGCGTCGCTACACCACCGATGCCATCGTCCTCTCGCGCTTCGACTACGGCGAGGCGGATCGCATCCTGACCCTCCTGACGCCGGGATCCGGCAAGATCAAGGCGATTGCGAAGGGGATCCGCCGGCCGACCTCGCGGATCGGGGGAAGCCTTGAGCCATTTGCCGAGCTGCGCCTCGCCCTCGCTCACGGCCGGACCTTCGACGTCGTGACCCAGGTCGAGGTCATCCACCCGTGGCTGGAACTGCGGGACAACCTCGTCTCGTTCGGTACGGCGTCGTACATGGCGGAGCTGGCGGATCGGACCCAGGAGGAACGCCACGCGGCCGAATCGATCTACGTGCTGCTCAAGCGGGGCTACGAGATCCTCGACGCCGGGATGGCGCCGTCCAGGGTGGCCCGCTGGTTCGAGATGCACCTCGCCGACGAGCTGGGAATCAGGCCCGAGGTAGATCGGTGCGTCGAGTGTGGCCGACTTCTGGAGGCTGACGAGCGCTACCGCTGGGTTCCGCCGCTCGGTGGCGTCCTGTGCCAACGCTGCCCCGGTCCACCATACGACCGGACGGAACTGTCGCTCGATGCGCTCAAGGTTCTCAAGGCGTTCCAGCGCATGGATACCGAGGCGCTGGCGTCTCTCCGGGTCCGCCCGATCGTCGAGGCCGAGGTCGAACGAGCGATGCGCGCCTTTCTCGAGTACACGCTCGAACGTCAGCCCAAATCATTGGCGTTTCTCGATGAAGTCCGCGATGTAAAGCGTGAAGGAACGGAGGCACCGGTTTGACTCTGGATCCACTGACGCCCGGCGGGCAACGGGCACTCGAACGACTGTCCGAGGACCGCGTCGGCTGGCTGACCACTGTCACGCCCACCGGCCAGCCCCAGAGCATGCCGATCTGGTTCCTGTGGGTCGATGGTGAGCTGGTCTTCTACAGTGATCATCGCGCGCGACGGAACGCCAATCTGGCCACCAATCCGCGCGTCTCGTTCCATCTCCGGGCAGATCCCGAGGCGGACGAGTACCTGGTCATCGAGGGTATGGCCCGGGTCGATCCCGACTATCCGGCGATCCCGGAAAACCCCGCCTTCCTCGCGAAATACGGCCCGTCGATCGACCGGACTCTCGGGGGTCCCGTCGTCATGAGTCAGACCTACAGCCTGCCGATCCGGATCACGCCGACCCGGTTCGTTGGAATTCCCAGGTAGGGTCGGATGGGTCTGCTAGGATCAGGAACCCAATCCTCCAGCTCCGGCCTTGCCACGGTCGAGTGCCACCAGGAGTCCTCGTGACGACCACCCCGACCCACGATCCGAACGACGTCCCGGCCGCAGTCCCGGACCTCGACACGATCGTCAGCCTCTCGAAGCGCCGCGGCTTCGTCTTCCCAAGCTCGGAGATCTACGGCGGAATCAACGCCGTGTGGGATTACGGACCCCTCGGGGTCGAGCTCAAGAACAATGTCAAGCGCGCCTGGTGGAAGGCGATGGTCCAGGAGCGAAACGACATCGTTGGCCTGGATGCCGGGATCCTCATGCACCCGCAGGTCTGGATCACCTCCGGCCACGTTGGATCGTTCAGCGACCCTCTGGTCGAGTGCGGGACGTGCCATCGCCGTTATCGCCTGGATGAGCTCCCCGGCTCCGAGAGCCTCACGGCCACGGATCTGACGGACTCGACGGTCATTGAGCGCTTCGGGCTGACCTGTCCCAACGACGGCGGGCCACTTTCCGCCCCTCGCCGCTTCAACCTCATGTTTCAGACCTTCATGGGACCGGTCCAGGACGACGCCTCGGTCGTCTACTTCCGGCCCGAAACCGCCCAGGGTAGCTACGTCAATTTCAAGAACATCCAGCAGTCGAGCCGGAAGAAGGTCCCGTTCGGGATCGCCCAGATCGGCAAGAGCTTCCGGAACGAGATCAGCCCCGGGAACTTCGTCTTCCGGATGCGCGAGTTCGAGCAGATGGAGATGCAGTACTTCGTCCGACCGGGCGATGCCGCGTCAGCGTCGTTCGAGGAGTGGCTGCCGCGCCGGAAGGCGTGGTATGAGCAGTACGGCGTGGCTCCGGAGCGACTCCGCCTGCGCGAGCACGCTCCCGATGAGCTGGCCCACTACGCCAAGAAGGCCGTCGACGTCGAGTACCGGTTCCCATTCGGGTGGAAGGAGCTCGAGGGCGTCCACAACCGCGGGGACTTCGATCTCTCGCGACACGCCGAGGCCTCGGGCGAGAACCTCGAGTACTTCGACCCGGCGACCGAGGAGCACTTCATTCCCTGGGTCGTGGAAACGGCCGCGGGCGCCGATCGGGCGGCCTTCACCTTCCTGATCGACGCCTATCGCGAGGAAGAGGTGCGCGGCGAGCGGCGCGTATCCCTGGCCCTTCATCCGGATCTCGCGCCGTACAAGGTCGCAGTCCTGCCGTTGCTCAAGAAGCGGCCCGAGATCGTCGAGCTCTGCCACCGGATCCTCGGCGACCTGAAGCGGGACATGATGGCCGTCTACGACGACACCGCCGCGATCGGCAAGCTCTATCGCCGCCAGGACGAAATCGGAACGCCGTGGTGCGTGACGGTGGATGTCGACTCGCTGGAGGATCTGGCGGTGACCGTCCGGGACCGAGACACGATGACCCAGGAGCGGATCCCGCTCGAGGGGGTCAAGCGGGCCATTCTCGATCGGATGGAGGCCGCGCGGCCCTGACCCGACTGGGCGTGCCGGCTCGGATCAGCCGGATCCCTTGGCTGATGCCTTGGCGGACCCCACCGCGACCGGTTCTTCCGCGACGGGTGGCCACTCGCCGCGGAGATAGGAGTCGATCGAGGTCGCGGCTCGTTTACCGTCGCCCATGGCCAGGATGACCGTCGCCGCACCGCGGACGATGTCTCCACCGGCAAAGACCCCGGGCATCGATGTCATGCCGAACTCGTCGGTGACGATGTAGCCCCATTCGTTGATGTTGAGCTCCGGGGCGGTGGCCGTGAGCAGGGGATTGGAGCGAGTCCCGATCGCAACCACGACCATGTCGCACGGGATCTCGAACTCCGAGTCCGGAACCGGCTCGGGTCGTCGGCGCCCGGAAGCGTCGGGCTCGCCGAGCTCCATGCGCTGGCAGCGCAGGGCTGTTACCCAACGGTTCTCGTCCCCGAGTACCTCGAGCGGAGCGGCGAGTAGCTCGAACCGGACTCCCTCCTGCTCGGCGTGGTGGACCTCTTCGGCTCTCGCCGGCAATTCATCATGGCCGCGCCGATACACGATCGTCGCTTCGCTTGCGCCGAGCCGTTTCGACGTGCGAACCGCGTCCATCGCGACGTTCCCGCCACCGACCACGACGACCCGCTGACCGTGGAGGACCGGCGTTTCGGTGTTGTCATTCCAGGCACCCATGAGATTGACCCGGGTCAGGTACTCGTTGGCCGAGTAGACGCCCTTGTAGTTCTCGCCGGGCACGTTCATGAAGACCGGCAGTCCGGCCCCGACCGCGACGAAGATCGCATCGAACCGCTCCCGGAGCTCGGGCAGCGTGAAGGTCTTGCCGATGATCGAGTTCGGCTCGATCTGGACGCCCTGCTCCACGAGGCGGTTCACCTCGGCCTGGACGATGTCCTTCGGGAGCCGGAATTCGGGAATGCCGTAGATCAGGACGCCGCCGGGCGCGTGGAACGCCTCGAAGATCGTGACCGCGTAGCCATGCTTGGCCAGTTCGCCGGCCGCTGCCAGACCGGCCGGGCCGGAACCGACGATCGCCACGCTCCGGCCGTTCGGGGTCGCGTGGGGCGCCGGCACCGCATCCGGATTGGCCTGGGCCCAGTCGGCGACGAATCGCTCGAGACTGCCAATCCCGACGGACTTGCCCTTCTTCGCCCGGAGGCAGACGCCTTCGCACTGGTTCTCCTGCGGGCAGACCCGGCCGGTGACGCACGGAAGGGCGTTGTCATTCAGGAGGGACTCCGCAGCGCCAGGCAGATCGCCCTCGCGCAGGAGCCGGATGAATCGGGGGATGTTGACCCGGACGGGGCATCCATCGACGCAGTACGGCTTGGGACACTGGAGGCACCGTTCGGCCTCCAGCATCGCGAGCTGGTAGGTGAGACCCAGGTTGACCTCACGGAAATTGGCCGCCCGGGCCGTGGCGTCCTGCTCCGGCATGGCAACCCGGTCGATCGCCATGCGCTCCTTCGGGGTCAGCTTGTGCGGTTCGGAGTCCCCCGGCGTCGCCGGACCCGGCTCGGGCTTCCCAGAGGATGCGGGACGCTGATCGGTCATGCCGTGACTCCCCCTGTGGGTGCGGCGGCTTCCGATCCGGCCTTCGGCCGCGTGCGCAGCCCGACCTCGCAGGCTCGGCGCTCAAGGGCCGCTTTCTCGAACGGTCGATAGGTGGTCAGGCGATCGGCCAGTTCGCCGAAATCGACCTGGTGGCCGTCGAACTCGGGCCCATCGACACAGGCATAGCGCGTTTCGCCGTCAATCGTCACCCGGCAGCCTCCGCACATCCCGGTTCCATCGACCATCACCGGGTTCAGCGAGACGGTCGTCTGGACGCCCAGCGGTCGCGTCATCTCCGCCACGGCCCGCATCATCGGCACCGGGCCGACAGCGAAGACCTCATCGGTCTCCTGCGCAGCAAGGACGTCGGCAAGCGCCTGGGTCACGAAGCCTGGCCGGCCGTAACTGCCGTCGTCGGTGCAGGCGACGACCGTCCCGCAGGCGGCCAGCTCCGGTTCCAGGATCACCCACTCCCGTGAGCGTCCGCCGATGATGCTGGTCACCGCGACCCCTCGACGATGGAGCTCTTGGGCAATTGGAAGGATGACCGCGGTCCCTACGCCTCCGCCGACGCACACGGCGTGCCCGTCCTTGGGCAGTTCCGTCGGGCGGCCGAGTGGGCCGGCAATGTCCGTGATGGCGTCTCCGGGCTGGAGCTCCACGAGATCGGTGGTGCTCTTGCCGATCGCCTGGATCACCAGGGAGATCGTGCCGGCCTCGGCATCGCCGTCAGCGATCGTCAGCGGGATGCGCTCGGCGCCCGGGCCAAGGTGGACGATCACGAACTGGCCGGGCTGCCGGATCTCAGCGATTCGCGGAGCCTCCAGGACCAGGCGGGTTACGTTGGGGGAGAGACGCTCATTCTTGAGAACGCGATGCATTCGGGACACCAGGCTAGGAATTCCTGTCCTGATGGTCGCCCGGGCGCACGTGGGACCGACAGCGCCGGACCGCACGGTTGGCGGGGGCCGAAGGTCACCTACCGAAGGGTCCCATGGGGTTTCGGCGCGCACGAGTCAGCCGGTCTTGAGGGCGGCGTCCTTACCCTTCGGCCAATAGAGCTCCTTCTTGACGTGGAACTCCGGGAAGCCGCGGGCCATCAGGGATCGTTCGACGTTCAGGATCATCTCGGGATTGCCGCAGATATAGACGACGGTCTTATCGGGACGAAGACCGAGGTCCTTGCAGACGGTGCTCACGACCGCCTCGACACGACCGGTGCGACCGGTCCAGCCGGTGTTCCGTGGGCTGTCGGGGCGAGAAATGGTCGGGACGTAGGTGACGGGATAGGTACCGTCGCGCTCGAGCGTCTCGAGGTAGTCGCGGTAACCGAGCTCGTCCTCGTACGAGCAGCCGTGGAGCACGACGGTCTTGCGCGGGTCGCCACGCAGCAGCGTGTCCCGGATCATGCTGATGAACGGTGCGATTCCCGTTCCAGTCGAGACATACAGATGGGTGCGGTCGTCATCGGGCTCGAGGAGGAACTTGCCCTTTGGTCCGATCAGTCGCATTCGATGCCCGACCGGGATACGCCAGAGCGCCGTCGTGAAGCGGATCACCGGCACGAGTCGGACGTAGAGCTCATAGCCCGCGGTCCCGCCGTCCTGGGGCGCCGAGGCGACCGAGTACGGCCGTTGGAGCAGCTTGCCATCGACCACGACGCCGATCGTCAGGTATTGCCCCGGCACGAACGCGACCGGATCGCCGTCCAGGCGGACCCAGAACGAACCGAGGTCATCGGACTGATCCTCTCGACGGACGAGAGTGGCGTTGTAGACGGGCGCATCGGGATCGATGATCCGGTTGTCTTCGGCGTGGTCGGTCATGAGGGTGGTGCTGGCTCCGTGTGAATCTGCTCGTCACGATTGTAGATGCGGGCTGGCCCACGCCGTCCAACGGCCCGGCGCGCCTCCAACGGTACAATTGCCGCAATCCACCGATCAATGGCGGCTGCGTGCCGCTCGCGCCCAATCAGTGAAGGAGCCTACCCTCATGTCAGCTGCCCGGACAGATCGCGCTCATCGCGCGGCGAAGCGCTACATCTACGCCTGGGGAGCCGGACAGGCCGAGGGCGACGCCACGATGCGCGATCTGCTCGGTGGTAAGGGTGCAGGCCTCGCCGAGATGACCAGCGCGGGCCTGCCCGTTCCGCCCGGTTTCACGATCACGACCGAAGCCTGCAACGACTACTTCACGGCTGGATCCCGGCTGCCTGATGGGCTGTGGGAGGACATCCTCGAGGCCATCGCGCAGGTCGAGGCCGAGACCGGCAAGGGGTTCGGGGATCCGGGCAATCCACTCCTCGTGTCGGTTCGGTCCGGGGCCAAGTTCTCCATGCCGGGGATGATGGATACCGTCCTCAATCTCGGCCTCAGCGAGGCGACCCTCAAGGGCCTTGTTGCCTTGACCGGGAACGAGCGGTTCGGCTGGGATGCCTATCGCCGCTTCATCCAGATGTTCGGACGGATCGTGATGGAGGTGCCCGGCGAGCGCTTCGACCATGCCCTCGAGTCGATCAAGAAGGCGCGCGGCGCCAAGCAGGACACGGACCTGTCGGCCGCCGACCTGCGCGAACTCGCCGGCCAGTACAAGGGGATCGTCCGCGAGGTCTCCGGGCGCGAGTTTCCCGAAGATGCAAACGAGCAGCTGGACCTCGCGACCAAGGCTGTCTTCGCCTCGTGGTTCGGGAAGCGGGCCCGTGACTACCGCGAGTACAACAAGATCGCCCACGACCTCGGCACCGCCGTCAACGTCGTGACGATGGTCTTCGGCAACATGGGCGACGACTCGGGCACCGGCGTGGCCTTCACCCGCGACCCGAACACGGGCGCCAAGGCCCTCTACGGCGAGTACCTGACCAACGCCCAGGGCGAGGACGTCGTGGCCGGGATCCGGACTCCGCAGCCGATCGCCCAGATGCGCGAGGTCATGCCCGCCGTCTATGACGAGTTCCAGGCCATCGCCGACCGGCTCGAGCACCACTACCGCGACGTCCAGGATCTCGAGTTCACGATCGAGCGCGGTCGCCTCTACATGCTCCAGACCCGGTCGGCCAAGCGGACTGCCGCTGCCGCGGTCCAGATCGTGGTCGATATGGTCGAGGAAGGGATCCTCAGCCACGAGGAGGCCATCGGTCGGATCGAGCCCGGGATGGTGGACCAGCTCCTGCGTGATCAGTTCGACCCGGGCGCCCGCGCCGACGCGTCGCAGATCGTGAAGGGCCTCAACGCCTCGCCGGGCGCGGCTGTCGGTCGCGCCGTCTTCGATGCCGACGTGGCTGTCGAGTGGGTCGGACGAGGCGAGAAGGTGATCCTCGTCAGGATCGAGACGTCGCCGGATGACTTCCACGGCATGGCCGTCGCGGAGGGCATCATCACCGCCCGCGGCGGTGCGACGTCGCACGCGGCGGTCGTGGCGCGCCAGATCGGCAAGCCGTGCGTCGCCGGGTGCGCGGATCTCGTGATCGACTACGCGACGAAGCGGGCAACCTCGGCTTCATCGAATATCGCCTTCGGCGAGGGAGACTGGATCAGCCTCGACGGGACGACCGGCGACCTGTTCTCGGGTCCGCTGCCGACGATCTCGGCTCGCTTCGAGGACCAGCCCCAGCTCCAGGCGATCCTCGGCTGGGCAGACAAGGTCCGCCGGATGGAGGTCTGGACCAACGCCGACAAGCCCGAGGAGGCCGCGCAGGCCCGCCGCTACGGGGCCCAGGGCATCGGTCTGTGCCGGACGGAGCACATGTTCCGCGAAGGCGATCGCCTCGAGATCGTGCGCGGCGCGATCCTCGTCGCCAACCGCGCGACTCGGGCCAAGGACAAGCTCGCCACCGGCGCGGCGCTTGACGCCGACGAGCAGCACGCCGTCAAGACATTCGACGCGGCCATGGCCAAGCTCGAGGTTCTGCAGCAGGGCGACTTCGAGGGCATCTTCGAGGCGATGGATGGCCTGCCGGTGGTGGTCCGGCTCATCGATCCGCCGCTCCATGAGTTCCTGCCCAACCTCGAGGAGCAGCTGGTCAAGGTCACCAAGGCGGGTGACGCGGCCTCGGCTGAGGATCGCGAGCTCCTGGCGACGATCAAGTCGATGCACGAGCAGAACCCGATGCTCGGACTCCGCGGCTGCCGCCTCGGGCTCATGATCCCCGACTTCGTGAAGATCCAGACGAGGGCGATCCTGAACGCCCAGATCGCGCGGGTGAAGGCCGGTGGGCACCCGATCGCCAAGATCATGATCCCGCTCGTCGGGCACGTGAATGAGCTGGCGCGAACCCGGGAGCTCCTCGAGGCCGAGGCCAAGGCGGTTGAGGCGAAGGCCGGCGTCAACGTCGAGTACAAGTTCGGAACCATGATCGAGGTTCCGCGTGGCGCATTGACGGCCGACGAGATCGCGACCCAGGCTGATTTCTTCAGCTTCGGCACGAATGACCTGACCCAGATGACGTTCGGCTATAGCCGTGACGATGCCGAGGGCGGCTTCCTCCTCAAGTACGTCGAGGACAAGATCCTGCCCTTCAATCCGTTCCAGACCCTCGACGATGCGGTTGCGGGCCTCATGCGGATCGCCGTCGAGAAGGGCCGGGCCACGAAGCCCGGCCTCGAACTCGGCATCTGCGGCGAGCACGGAGGAGATCCGGCCTCGATCGCCAAGTGCGAGAAGATCGGTCTTGACTACGTCTCGTGCTCGCCGTTCCGCGTCCCGGTCGCCCGGCTCGCGGCCGCCCAGGCGTCGCTCGCCGCCGTCGAGCGCGATAAGTAGTAGGTCTCGAGGGCCCGCCGAGCATGAGTCGGCCGGGGAGGCATCGCGTGGGCAGGGCGCGCGGCCTGGTCATCGACATCGAGCCGTTGCGCAAGGATGTCGATTTCCGGCGCCTCTGGGTCGGGCAATCCATCAGCGTCATCGGCAGCCAGATCACCCGCGTGGCGCTGCCGTACCAGGTCTACGTCCTGACTGGTTCAACGCTTGCGCTGGCGGGGCTGGTGCTGACCCAGCTGATCCCGATGCTGCTGTTCGGACTGGGTGGCGGTGCCATCGCCGACGCACTGGATCGGCGGCGTGTCCTCCTGGTCACGCAGGCCGGCCTGGCGATCACGAGCCTGACCCTCGCCGTTCTCTCGCTCCAGGCCCAGCCCTCGATTCCGCTCCTGTACGTCGTCGCCTTCATTGGAGCGGGGTTCCTGGCCTTCGATGCCCCGGCCCGCGCATCGGCGATTCCACGACTGGTGCCCCGGGAGCGGCTGCGCGCTGCCATCGCGCTCGGCCAGCTGAGTTTCAACGGCGGGTCGGTACTCGGTCCCGCCCTGGCCGGAGTACTGATCGCGACCAGCGGAGTGGCCGGTGCGTTCGCTGTTGACGTGGGGACGTACGGCCTGTCCCTGGCGCTGATCGTGAGCATGCGCCCGATCGCGCCGATGGGCGACTCACCGCGGCCCGGACTGGCGGCTATCCGCGAGGGTCTGCAATTCGTTCGCGCTCGTCGCCTGATCATGTCGACGTTCGCGATCGACCTCAACGCGATGATCTTCGGCAGTCCGCAGACCCTGTATCCCGTCCTTGCGCTCGACGTCTTCAAGGTAGGCCCGGTTGGCCTCGGCTTTCTCGCGTCGGCACCGGCGGCGGGTGCCTTCATCGCCATCATCCTGTCAGGCGGGATCTCGCGTGTTCGCCGGATCGGCCGCGGCATCATCCTCGCGGTGGCGGGTTGGGGAACCGCGATTCTGCTGTTCGGGCTTTCGACCGCATTCTTCTCGCTGGCCCTGATCTTTCTCGCCCTGGCCGGGGCCGCCGATGTCGTCTCGGCGGTCTTCCGATCCAGCGTGCTGCTCATGGAAACGCCGGACGAATTGCGCGGCCGCGTGTCCTCGATCCACATGCTCGTTGTCCGGAGCGGGCCGCAGATCGGCGATATGGAGGCAGCCTTGGTCGCCTCGGCGATCGGGGCGCAACTGTCCGTGATCAGCGGGGGTCTGTTCTGTCTGATCGGAGTATTGGTCGTGGCTCGGATCTATCCCGAGCTGGGCGCCCACGTCGTGAGTCCCGAGGAGCCCGCCCTCGGTCCCGTCTGACGGTCGCTATCCCTCTTCGGGCGCGGCGCGGCGGTATGGGGCGTAGGCGGGCTGCCAGGTAGCGGCATCGACCAGCGCGGTGACATCGGTATCGGCCGGCAGCGGTGAGAGCCCGGCCCGAATCGCCTCGCCGGCAACCCGGATGGCGATGGCTCGCGAGACCTCGCGGAGCGCCGTGACGCTCGGATACAGCGCGCCCGCCATGAGCCGTTCCGTGGCCACGTGGTCGGCCACGGTTTCTGCGGCCAGCAGGAACATCTCGTCGGTCACCTCTCGTGCTTCGGCGACAATCGCCCCGAGGCCGATTCCCGGGAAGATGAAGACGTTGTTCGCCTGGCCGATCTCCTGTCGGTGGCCCTCGTGTTCGACCGCCGGAAACGGCGAGCCCGTGGCCACAAGCGCACGGCCGCCGGACCAGGTCACGACGTCGGCCGGTATCGCCTCGGTGTTCGCGGTCGGATTCGAGAGTGGCATGACGATGGGGTTCGTCGTTCCGGTGGCCATGGCCCGGATCACTGCCTCGGAGAACGAGCCCGCATGGCCGGTCGTCCCGATGAGAACCGTCGGCCGGACCGCCGTGACAACGGCGAGCAGATCCGGGTCCGGGCCGCGTCCCGCCGCCGGGATCGTAAGGCCCAGCTCGCCAACCGTCGCGGCCGGCATCGCGAGTTCGCGCTTACCTGGTTCGAGGATGGTGCGGGCGTCGTGGACGAGACCCTGAGAGTCGACGAACACGATCGCCGCTCGAGCGGCCGCCTCGCCCATGCCGCTGGCGGTCATGGCCTGACGTAGCAGGCGTCCGATCCCGGTCCCAGCCGCCCCGGCGCCCGCCATGACGATGCGCTGGTCGGCCCAGGTCGTCCCGAGGTGCCGCATGCCGGCGATGACACCACTGACCACGACGGCGGCCGTGCCCTGGATGTCGTCGTTGAACGACGGGACGCGATGCCGATAGCGGTCCAGGATCCGGAGCGCGTTGTGCTGCTTGAAATCCTCGAACTGGATGAGGCATCCGGGCCAGACTTCCTGGACCCCCTCGACGAAGGCCTCGAGGAACGCGTCATAGGCTGCTCCACGGAGTCGAGGAGCCCGGAACCCGAGGTACAGGGGATCGTGCAGGAGCCCCTGGTTGTCCGTCCCGACATCGAGCGAAACCGGCAGTGTGATGACCGGATGGATGCCCGACGCGGCCGTGTAGAGCGCGAGCTTCCCGATCGGAATGGCCATTCCGCCCGCGCCGAGGTCGCCGAGCCCGAGGATCCGCTCGTTGTCGGTGACGACGATCAGGCGAACGTCCTCGAACGGCGCCGCCCGCAGCGTCTCGGGGATGCGGTCTCGATCCGCGGGCGTCAGCCAGATGCCGCGCGTCCGGCGAACGATGTGACTGAACTCCTGGCAGGCCCGTCCGACCGTCGGTGTGTAGACGATCGGCAGGTACTCCTCCATGTGCTCGGCCAGGAGGCGATAGAACAGGGTCGCGTTTCGATCCTGGAGCGCAGCCAGGCCGATGTACTGCTCGAGTGCATCGGACTTGCGCCGGAGGTGCTCGTGCTCGAGGTCCAGCTGCTCTTCGATCGAGAAGACGCGATCGGGGAGGAGACCGTGCAGCCCGAACGCCTCCCGCTCGTCGAGCGGGAAAGCCATGTCCTTGGTCAGGAGCCGGTAGTTGAGCAACTCGCTACCGGACAGCGCGATCTCGGTGGGCAGGCCCACGGAGAGGCGGTCGAACGGCGCGGGAAGAGGTCGCACGGATCGAGGATAGTCGTCGCTTGGCGAGGCCGCCGGGGGCGCCGCGCGGTGAGGGCCCCAGGCGCGGCTGCGTCAGGTCGGCGGCGCAACCGGGAGCCGGATCACGAAGGTCGTCCCTTCCCCGGGTTGACTCGAGACCTCGATGCTCCCGCCATGGGCATTGACGAGATCACGGGCAATCGCGAGGCCGAGCCCGGACCCTCTCGAGTCGCGGCCCTTGGCGAACCGGTCGAAGACGTGGGGGAGGATCTCTGGGTCGATGCCCGCCCCCGTATCCTGGACTTGGAACACGATGGCGCTCATCGTGGCCGCCTCGACGCTGCCGGAGATCGTGATACGGTCGCCGGACGACGTTGCCCGGAAGGCGTTGCCGATGAGGTTCGCCAGCACCTCCCGAATCCTGACAGGATCGACGTCAAGGATCGGCAGATCGCGATCCGTCTCAAGTTCAAGCGTCACGCCAGCGCGGGTTGCTTCGGCCTGGTGGGCCGCGACGACCTCGCCGAGCAGGACGTCCGGGTCAGTTGGCTCCCGATACAGGGGCAGGGAACCGGCCTCCGCGAGCGACAGGGTGCGAAGGTCCTCGACCAGCCGCTCCATCACACGAGTCTCGTCGATGAGCCCGGCGAGGTGCGCCTCATCAGCTGGGTGGACACCATCCACGATCGCCTCGAGGTTGCCGCGGATCACGGCGAGCGGTGTCCGCAGCTCGTGCCCGACGTCGGCAAGTAGCGCCTGCCGCTGTCGCTGGTTATTCTCGAGCCGGGATGCCATGGTGTTGAAGGCTCGGGACAGTTCGCGTAGTTCCCGAGGACCGTGACGCGACTCCGGCACCCGGACCTCGTATGAACCGTCTTCGACTCGCCGGGCCGCCTCGACGAGTCGATCGAGCGGCTCGGACAGTCGGCGAAAGCCACGCGCCAGCCCGATGACGGCCAGCAACAGGATGACGAACAGCACGCCCGGCAACGGGCCTCCGGGAGCGGCTAGCCCGACGAGCCCCAGGACCATCGATAGGACGTTGGCGACGATCGCGGCGACGCCAATCAGGACGAGCACGACCAATGCGCCAAAGAGGCATCCAAGACAACCCCATCGTCGGCGTCGGTGACCCGCCCAGGCTGGCTGCCCGTCGGGCCCGAGCGGTGGCCATGGCTCGTTATGAGGCCACCAGGGTGGCTGTCTCCGTGGCGGACGTCGGCCCCAATCGTGTCGCTCAGGCATCGCGATCGTCCGCGAATCGGTAGCCCACCCCATGAACCGTGAGGACGTAGCGCGGGACCCGCGGATCCGGCTCGACCTTCCGCCGGAGGTTCTTGACGTGGGTGTCGATGGCCCGTTCGTACGACTCGAAGGCCACTCCATGAACGGCATCGAGGAGCTGCGATCGCGTCAGGATGCGTCCGGGCCGCCGAGCGAGCGCGACCAGCAGCTGGAATTCGGTCGGCGTCAACTCGACGGGACGACCACTGACGGTCACGCGCCGCCGGTCGATGTCGACCGTCACATCGGATGCCTGGATGATGGGCTCGTCGTCGCCGTTGGGGGTCCGCTCTGCGGTAACTTCCGCTCGGCGGAGCACGGCCCGCACGCGCGCTACGAGCTCACGTGGGCTGAACGGTTTCGTGAGGTAGTCATCGGCGCCGAGTTCCAGGCCCAGGAGCTTGTCGAGTTCATCGTCGCGAGCGGTGAGCATCACAATGGGGATCTCTCCGACTTGCCGCAGTCGTCGGGTCACCTCGAGCCCGTCGAGCTCGGGCAGGCCGAGATCGAGTACGACGAGGTCCGGCGAGGCGACCGCAACCGCTTCGAGCGCGGCTCGGCCATCTGACGCACTCAG
>JBDTOF010000146.1:0-3864 GCA_039933375.1 Chloroflexota bacterium | reverse complement strand
TCCACCCGGGTGATCCCGAGGGCGTAGGCGATGATCGAGTCGGCAGCGCTCCCCCGCCCCTGCGCGGGAATGGCCCGTTCCTTCGCGAAGCGCATCAGGTCCCAGCAGATCAGGAAGAACTCCGCGAGCCCGGTCTTCTCGACGACATCGAGCTCGTGGGCGAGCTGGCGGACAACCGGCGGTGAAACCGGGTGATATCGCCGCCTGACCCCGGTCTGGCAGAGCTCGACGAGATAGCTGAACGCCGTCTCGCCAGCTGGAACCGGGAACCCCGGGAACCGATAGCGCTCGAAGCCGAGATCGACCGTGCACGAGGCGGCCACCTCGACAGCGGTAGCCATGCCCTCGACCCAGGCTCGTGCCGTGGCCGGATCCGCCCGCGCGAACGCCGCCTCCCCGGGCGGCATGGCAAGCAGATCCGAGCCCGATTTCAGGTGCGACTCGCCGTCCGGCCGACGGAGATCCGCGAGCGTGTCCAGCGTCCGGCCATGGGCGATGGCCGTCAGGACGTCACCCAGCTCCCGATCCTCGGGTCGAGCGTGATGCACGTCGTTCGTGGTGACGACCGGCAGACCGAGGTCGGCGGCAAGTGAGGCGGTCTCGGCCACGAGCCAGTCGTCGTCGGGGCGGAGATGGTGCGACAACTCGAGGAAGAAACCGCTGGCGGCTGGGCCGTCGCCGCGCCCGTAGATGGTCGCGTACCGTTCGGCGGCGGCACGAGCCCCGGCTCGATCGCCCACCAGGAGCCGCCGGGCAATCTCGCCGTCCCGACACCCGGACAGTGCTACGACACCCTCCGCATGCTCGGCGAGCAGTGCCTGGGTGAACCTGGGTACGCGCTTGGTCCCGGCGAGGTTGGCGTGGGAGACAAGCCGGCAGAGGCTTCGATAGCCGGCCGCGTCCCGCGCCAGCAGGACCAGGTGCGGACCTCGCTGCCGTTCACCTATGCCCCGCAGATCCTCCTTGACGACGGCCCGATGGCCGGGAAGCCGGGCACGCACCGGCCGCGGCCTGGCGGGTCGACCCTCGACCGGGGTGATGGCGCCGGGCAACGAGCGTCCGCCACGTCCTGGCCGCTGCGCTGGAATGACGATCCCTCCCGGATCCACCACGGCCGCATCAACGAGCTCGATCTCCAGGCCGATGACCGGCTGAAGGCCGGCTTCCCGGGCCGCGGCCGCAAACCGCACGACACCGTAGAGGCCCTGGTGATCCGTGACGGCGAGACCGGACAGGTCGAGTTCGACCGCCCGCTCGACGAGGTCCTCGACCGGCGAGGCACCGTCAAGGAACGAGAAGTTGGAGTGGCAGTGCAGTTCCGCGTACGCGGGGTGGGCCACGGTTTGATCCGGAGGATTGGGGGAGTTACAGGGCCATGCAGTATAGAACAGATGTTCGATACCGGCATCTGGCCTCGGGCAGATCCAGGGCGCCCGTTCCGGACGCTCCCGGGGTAGCATCTGGCCATGTCGACCCTTCGATCCGCGCGCCAGAGCCGACGACCGATTGGTCTCCTCGGAGCCATCGCCGTGGCGTCCCTGCTTGTCGCCTGCGGATCGGCCGTCGTGACTCCGAGCCCGTCAGCCACCGCCGCAGAACCGATCCCAACCGAGACGCCAACGCCAGTCCCCAGCCCCACCGCGGAACCGGCAGTTACACCGGCGCCGACGCCACCCGGCCAGACGGATACCGCCTGGGGACGCATCTGGGATGCCCTTCCGACGGGCTTTCCGACCTATCCCGGCGCACATTCCGCCGAGACGGGCGAGGGCCCAGCAAGTGCAATCCTCGATGCGGGAGCGGCGTCCGCGGCCGATGTGGCGACCTTTTATCAGTCGGCCCTCGAGGGCGCGGGCTACAGTACGGTTGCGCTCTCGGGACCGAGCGAAGACGGGAGCTGGGAGGTGATCAGCGCCGGCAGTTCGGGCTGCCTGCTCCAGACGACCGTCAGCCCGATGGGTGGTAGTACGTTCGTGACGATCTTGTTCGGGGCCGATTGCCCCTTCGAATAGCGAGGAGTCAGCGTGGAACCGAGAGCCAGAGATGTGATCGGCGCGGCCCTTCTGACGGCCACGCTCGTTGGCCTCGTGGTCCTGCTCTTCGTACTGGCGTGGCAGGCCGCCGCCTGAGACGTTTCCGAAAATCGCTCGAAAATCGATGCTCGCAGTTGCTGATTCGCAGCTACACTCCGGCGAGCAGACCGACGGGGACCGGTTCTGCAACTTCGGGAGGGGACCAAGGTGCAGACGACTCGGCCAAGCGACGTTGGGGCGCTGGTATTCGTCGTTGGGCTCTTCGTGCTGCTGTTTCTGATCACTGCGCTGGTGCCGACGCACTGAGCGACAGGCCTGGCGTTGATGCCGGGCTCGGGGTGGTCAGTCGTACAGCCGCTCGAGATGCCAGGTGCGATCGATTCGGTCGAAATAGATCAGCGCCAGCCAGCGCGTTCCCACCACCTTGAAGTAATCCCGTGCAATCGGATTGCGCCACCACGCTTCATCGACGCGCCAGCGATTGCAGACCTCGATGGGCTCACGCCGGCCGGCCCAGCGGATCGCCACAAGCGCGCCGTCCTGGCCCAGCTCGGCTTCGATGGCCGGATGTGCGTGCAGGAGCCTGGTCATCGGGCAGTCCTGCTGGCACCGGTACCGACCGCTGGCCCGGTGTCGGCCGCCACGGTTCGCCACGACCAGCGCTGCTCCGCCAGCGGGGCCTCGGGGTCGGTGATCTCGATCCGACGGATCCGATCCTCGCCGTGAATCAACGCCAACCGCGCGAGTTGCCAGTGGAGGCGAGCCCCCCGCAACGCCTGCGGGATGAACAGCGGCAGTTGCTGGCCGGCTGCCGGCTCTGCCCCTGACAACTCGAGTTCCAGGCGGGCAACCGGGGCGGCGGGCGGCGTTCGTTCCAGGCGAGCAAGGAGCAGCTGTTCGATCGCCTGGGCATCCGCCGTCGGCTCCGGAAACCGCGCCTCCGCGATCAGCTCTCCGGGGGTGCCTGTCCGGGCGAACGCCAGGTCCAGTTCCAGCCGCACGCGTCCGTGCGTGGCCGCCAGCCCACGGGCAGCGAGGTTCGCGGCGAGAGCCGAGGCGAGTCGGCGGAGCACGAAGCGAACCGCCTCCACCTCAGCCACTGGGGGATCGATGGGCAGGCCCAGGAGCAGTCGCTCCGGCATCCGGCGTGGCCGGAACGGATCCGTCTCCTCGCCGCGAGCCCGGGCGCCCATCCGGGCACCCTCGGCGCCGAAGCGTGCGACGAGCGCCGATGCGGCGAGCTCCGCGACCTGGCCGATCTTCCTGAGCCCGAATCGGCGCAGCCGGGCCCTGATCTCCGCGTCCTGGGTCAGGAGCGACACCGAGCGAGGGGCGAGGAAGTGCGCCTCGTCACCGAGCGGCACCGTGACCAGCGAGCCGGGCTCGGCAGCGGCGGCGGCGACCATCGCCACGAAGCGCGTCCCGGCGATCCCCGACCGGCTCCTCCCCGCGAGGTGCGGCGCAATGGCGCGGTCGATCCGCTCGACCAGGATCGGCTCAGGGCCCCACAGGAGCTCGAGGCCATCGATCTGGACCTCGAGGAGCCCGAATGCCTGGTCCGCAGGATCGATCGAGCCGGTGATCGCCGGGCTGAAGGTCGCGAGGACCTCGAAGGCGGCCTCGATGGCCGCTCGATCAGCGCCCGGATCCGGATCGAGGAAGGTCGCCTCCGGTGCCAGCCGATGTGCCGACCCGAGCGGCATCCCGCGCCGGACGCCGAGGGCCCGAGCCATTGGATCCATGTCCAGGACCGTTCCCGGAACCCAGGGCTGGCCGCCCAGGACGATCGGACCTGCCGGCCAGGAGCCGGAGGCCCGACGCTCCCTGGCCA
>JBDTOF010000145.1:0-2867 GCA_039933375.1 Chloroflexota bacterium | reverse complement strand
GAGGAGATGCGGAACGGTGACTTCAGCCGCGTCGAGCGGGATGCGATCGCCCAGGTCGAGGCGGGTGCGCACATGCTGGACGTCAACGCCGGTATTCCACTGGCGGATGAGCCGGCGATCCTGGCCCGGACCATCCAGCTCGTACAGGCGCTGGTGGATGTGCCGCTGTCGATCGACTCGTCCATCGTCGAGGCGCTCGAGGCCGGACTTGCGGTCTACCAGGGCAAGGCGCTCGTCAACAGCGTCACCGGCGAGGAGGAGCGCATGGAGCGCGTCCTGCCGCTGATCAAGAAGTACGGGGCCGCGGTCGTTGCCATCTCCAACGACGACACGGGGATCAGCGAGGACCCCGATGTCCGCTTTCTGGTTGCGAAGCGGATCGTGGAGCGAGCTGCGGATCACGGCATCCCGCGCGAGGACATCGTGGTCGACCCGCTGGTGATGCCGATCGGCGCGATGCGGACGGCCGGCCAGCAGGTGTTCCGGCTGGTTCGTCGATTGCGCGAGGAGCTCGGCGTCAACTCGACCTGCGGGGCATCGAACGTGAGCTTCGGGCTGCCCCATCGCGAGGGGATCAATGCCGCGTTTCTCCCGATGGCAATCTCGTCGGGCCTGACCTCCGCCATCACGAACCCGCTCTCGGAGGGTGTTCGGGCCGCGATCATGGCGGCCGATGTCCTGATGGGCAACGATCCCGACGCGGGCCGCTGGATTCGATCCTTCCGACCACCGACGCCCGAGGCGGGCATGGGCAGCGGTCCCGATGGAGCCATGGCGGCCGGAGACCGCGGACGACGCGTCAACCGACGCGCGCTCGCCGGAGCGGCCGCATCCGGCGCTGGGACGGGCGCGGGGATGGGCGTCGGGACGGCCGTCGGGACCGGCGCCGGGAACGGGGGCGCCGCAGGCGAGGGTGGCGCCTCGTCGTGACCGCGGGTGCCGAGCTGCAGGTCATCTTCACGCCGTCGGGCCGGCGTGGCCGCGTCGCCGACGGCACGACGATTCTCGATGCGGCGCGTTCGCTCGGCGTTGATCTCGACTCGGTCTGCGGCGGACGCGGTCTGTGTGGCCGCTGCCAGGTCCGGCCGGGCGAGGGCGAGTTCCCGAAGCACGGGATCAGCTCAACCGGCGCGCACCTCTCGCCGGCGGGCGCCGACGAAGCCGAGTACGACCGCCTGCGCGGGCTGGCCGCGGATCGCCGGCTTGGTTGTCGCGCTGCGATCCACGGCGACGTCCTGGTGGACGTGCCGCCCGAGAGCCAGGTCCATCGGCAGGTCGTTCGCAAGGGCGTCCCGGTTCGGGACTTCGTCATCGACCCGGTGGTTCGCCTGTACGAGGTCGAGGTCGAGCGGCCTACGCTCGAAACCCCGGGCGGCGACCTCGCCCGCCTCTTCAGTGCACTGCGGACCGAGTGGACCCTCGAGGGGCTGGACGCCGACCTCGAGGTGATCCGTGCGCTCCAACCCGCCCTCGAGGCGGGTGCCTATCGCGTCACCGTGGCGGTTCACGACGGGCGCCACGTAACCGCGATCTGGCCGGGGCTTCACGATCGGGCGCTCGGCGTCGCCATCGACATCGGCTCGACGACGATTGCCGGCCATCTGGCTGACCTGTCCGACGGTGCCGTCCTCGCCTCGGATGGCGTGATGAACCCGCAGATCCGGTTCGGCGAGGACCTGATGAGCCGCGTTTCGTACGCGATGCTCCACGACGGCGGGGCCGGCGAGCTCACCCGGGCCGTACGCGACGCCCTGGCCTCCCTGGTGACGGGGCTGGCCGAGAAGGCGGGTTTGGATCCGGCGGACATCCTGGAGCTGACGCTGGTCGGCAACCCGATCATGCATCACCTGGTCCTCGGCATCGACCCTATCCCGCTCGGCTCGGCGCCGTTCGCGCTGGCCACGGACGCGGCGGTCCGGACGACCGCGCGCGAGTTGGAGATCAGCGTCAACTCCGGTGCCCGCGCCTACCTGCTGCCGTGCATCGCCGGCCACGTCGGTGCCGATGCCGCCGGCGCGATCCTGTCGCAGACCCCGTACCTGCGTGACGAGATCACGCTGCTCGTCGACGTCGGAACGAATGCCGAGATCGTCCTCGGGAGTCGTGCCCGGTTGCTTGCCGCCTCGTCCCCGACCGGGCCCGCCTTCGAGGGCGCGCAGATCAGCTGCGGTCAGCGTGCTGCGCCCGGCGCGGTGGAACGGGTGCGCATCGATCGGGCAACCCTCGAGCCACGCTTCCGCGTGATCGGGTCCAGCCGCTGGTCCGACGAGGTCGGGTTCGCGGCCTCCACCCGGCGGACCGGCATCACCGGCATCTGCGGGTCGGGGATCGTGGAGATCATCGCCGAGCTGTTCCTGGCCGGTGTCATCACGACGGACGGCACGATCGACGGTGCGATGGCGGCCCGCAGCCCGCGGATCATCGCTGATGGTCGGACCTTTTCGTACCTCCTGGCCGACGCCCGGTCGTCAACGGGTACTCCCGGTGAGGCCGACTTCCTGCCCGGGAGTCCGCGTCTGGTGATCACCCAGAACGACGTCCGGGCGATCCAGCTGGCAAAGGCCGCACTCTACGCCGGCGCCCGCCTGTTGATGGACAAGCTCGGGGTCGAAACGGTGGATCGGGTCGAGCTCGCCGGGGCCTTCGGGAGCCAGATCGATCCGCTCCACGCGCTGGTCCTCGGGCTCGTGCCAGACGCTCCACTGGACCGGGTCGGGCCGGCCGGCAATGCCGCCGGAACAGGGGCCCTCATTGCCCTCCTGTCCGGGGACGCGCGCCGGGAGATCGAGGAGGTCGTCCGGACGGTCGAGAAGATCGAGACCGCGGTGGAGCCGCGCTTCCAGGAGCATTTCATCGACGCGATGGCC
>JBDTOF010000144.1:0-1620 GCA_039933375.1 Chloroflexota bacterium | reverse complement strand
CGTCCGACGAGACGATGATCGGGACCAGTTCACCAAGCCCGGATGATCGAAGCGCAGCGTCGATCACGTCGCGGTGGGCGGACGACGCGATTGCGACAGGCCAGCTCGCCGCAATCCGGCGAACCGCTTCGATCGCCCCGGGGATCTCGGGGGTGGCACCGCGATACCGCTTGACCATTCGGCGGACGATGTCCGCTTGGATGGAGGGCTCAAGAGCAGGATTCAGCCCCAGTCGCTCTCGCATGATCCGCGCCCAGCCGCGCGAGTTCGCACCCATGACCGCCCGGCTGTCGACCTCGGACCAGGTCAGACCCAGATCGATTGCCCAGGCGACGCGCTCCTGGTGCCACCAGATCTCGGAATCCACGATTACGCCGTCGAGGTCGAAGATGACGGCCGACACGGTCGGCACCGGCCGTTGGTCACTCGACGGGTGCATCGGGCGAGCCTAGCATCCGGGCAGCGGTCGGTCTGGCTGCGATCGCCGTGCGCCCGGCGGCAGGGAGGTTTCCGAATCATGAATATCGATCGTCGACTCCTCGGTTGGGGCTCGTTCCTCATCATTGCCGGACTCATCCCGCTGGCTGTGCGGACGGGCGCGCTGCAGTCGAGCTGGCTCGAGGGCTGGCTGTCCCTCTGGCCACTCCTGCTGATCGGTGCGGGACTCGGGCTCCTCCTGCGCGGGACGCCGTTCCAGGCGCTCGGCGGGCTCGTCACGGTGCTGACAGCCGGGGTGATGGTCGGTAGCCTGCTCGCCACCGGGTTCCACGGCATCCCGAACTGGTCCGCGACGTGTGGATCAGGCAGCGGCGGGACAGCCTTCGCGGACGACTCCGGGGTGCTGCCTGACCCCGGCCGGATGACGATCGAGTTCAGCTGCGGATCGCTCGATGTCGTGGCGACGGATGGTTCCGACTGGGCCATCACGGGCCGTGGACCCGAATCTCGCCCACCAGTGGTCTCCACGACCAACGACGGCGTTCAGATCCGGCCGACGAGTGTCGAGGGTCTCGACATCGCGGAGACCGGCTCAACATGGCGGGTCGAGGTCCCGCGGACGCCGACCGTTGACCTTGGCCTGACCGTCAACGCCGGTGAAGGCCATGTGGATCTTGCCGGTGCGAACATCGGATCAACGAACGTCACGCTCAACGCGGGCTCGCTCAAGCTCGACCTGCGTGCGGCCGCAAGCGCATCGGTCCTGAACGCGACGGTCAACGCCGGCGACGCGACCATCGCGGTCCCGGCGGGGTTTGAGTCGGCCGCCCTGTCGCTCAACGCCGGGGCCGTGACGTTCTGCGTTCCTTCGAATACCCAGCTCAGGGTCCATTGGAGTGGGAGCCTGGCCGGCAACAACATAGCGGAAACCGGCTTGACAGAGGTCTCGAAGAACGAGTGGGCGACATCGGGCGCTGCAGCCGGGCCTGCCGTCGATCTGCGTGTTTCCGCGAATGCCGGCTCGTTCACCCTGGTAATTGGAGGTTCCTGTGATACGTGATCGTCTTTACCGCTCCCGCGTGGACCGGGTCATCTCCGGGGTCGCCGGCGGCGTTGCAGAGTGGCTAGATATTGATCCATCGCTGGTCCGGATCGCGTTCGTCCTGACGGCCCTGGCCGGTG
>JBDTOF010000143.1:0-1806 GCA_039933375.1 Chloroflexota bacterium | reverse complement strand
GTGCCTGCGACCTCGCGGCCCTCGCCGTTCACGATCGCGTCCTCATCGAAGGACCCGCGACGGATCCCGACTACGCGTCACGCCGCAAGGATCTCCTGGTCATCGGCGTCGAATGTGCGGTTGCCGGCAGCACCTGCTTCTGCGCGACGATGGGAACCGGCCCGGAGGTGACAACCGGGGCCGACCTGGTCCTGAGCGAGTTCGACGACGGGTTCGTCGTCCGCACCACCACCGTGGCCGGTGAGCGCCTGGTGACGGGCCTCGGCCTTTCCCCCGCCAAACCGGAGCTGGTCGGGCAGGCCGATGCGCAGGTGGCAGCAACCCGCGCAACCATGGGCGAAGGTGCGATCCCGGACCGCTCTCGCGAGCTGCTCCTCGCCAACCTGGAACATCCGCGTTGGGACGCGATTGCCGAGCGATGCGTGTCGTGCGCCAACTGCACCCTCGTGTGTCCGACCTGTTTCTGCACCGGTCAAGTGGTCCAGTCGGGGATGGACGGGCGGGCCTCGACGTCGGTCCGGACCTGGGATTCGTGCTTCACGGAGGGTTTTGCCCAGGTGGCCGGGGGCAACTTCCGGTCACGCCCGCGGGACCGCTACCGCCAGTGGCTCACGCACAAGTTCGGCACCTGGTGGGACCAGTTCGGGACATCCGGTTGCGTGGGTTGCGGACGGTGCATCGCGTGGTGCCCGGTTGGAATCGACGTCCGTCAGGAACTTACCGCTCTCGCCAACTCGTCGGTTCCGCTCCGTGAGTCATTGCCAGAGACACATTCCGTGGAGCGATCCGGAGTTGCCGGCTCGGCCGCCCATGCGTCCGTGGGCCCGGAGACCATTCCGCTCGACTTCGTCGGGGCCACCGTGGTCGAGGTTCGCCCCGAGACCGCCGACACCACGACCCTGCGCCTGACCACCACTGACCCGGGCCTCCTGCGCGGCCTCCCGGGACAGTTCGTGATGGTTGCCGTCCCGGCCTTTGCGATCCCGCCGATCTCGATTTCGCGCTTCCACCCCGATGGGCTCGAGCTGACGATCAGGTCCGCGGGAGCCGCCACGAGCTTCCTGACGCGACTGCGACCAGGGGCGACGCTCGGGCTGCGTGGACCGCTCGGTCGTCCCTGGCCGCTGCACGACGCGGAGGGCCGTGACGTCGTCATCGTGGGGGGCGGGATCGGGCTCGCGCCATTGCGACCGGTGATCGATGCGATCGTCCGGGACCGCGACCGCTACGCCGACGTTCGCCTGTACATCGGAGCGCGGACGCCGCGTGACCGCCTGTTCGTCGAGGAGATCGACGCCCTCGCCGCGCGGGACGACATGATCGTCCGAGTCACGGTGGACCGGGCGGGGCCCGAGTGGCTGGGCCGGGTTGGCATCGTCACCCAGTTGTTCAGCTCGGTGGTGGGTACCGGCGCCGACGCCACCGCCTTCATCTGTGGTCCGGAACGAATGATGGGGGCGACGGCCGACACGCTCGGAGATCTGGGCATTCCCGCCGAGCACCTGTGGCTGACGCTCGAGCGGCGGATGGAATGCGGCGTCGGGCTCTGCGGACACTGTCAGATGGGCTCCCGGTTCGTGTGTCGTGACGGTCCCGTGTTCAGCGTCGCCGAGCTTGGCTCCAAGCTCCAGATCGAGGGTCTCTGATGGATGTCGGGGTTCGGGCCGCGGTCGCGATTCCTGCCCACGGACCGGCGCCTCGCCGGCCCCGGATCGGAGTCGTCAAGTTCGCCTCATGCGATGGCTGCCAGTTGACCATTCTCGATCTCGAGGACGACCTGCTTGAGATCGCCGAGCGCTTCGAAAT
>JBDTOF010000142.1:0-1579 GCA_039933375.1 Chloroflexota bacterium | reverse complement strand
TCGCGCCGACCACGCCGATTGCCGCAATGCGCGGCCATCGCTCGTTCTGGAAGTACGTCTCGATGGCCACGGCCAGACCGAGAATGGTCGCCGCGATGAAGTAGATGATCGGCAGCGCTCCGACATCCGCGTAGTGCTCCTTGCGCTGCGTCAGGAACGCGAACAGTCCGCCGAGAAACAACGTCAGGGCGAACGCGTATCCGAACCTCGTTCGGTTGAGGAGGAAGGCCGTGCCGAGACCAAGCCAGCCAGCCGTCCACACCGCGCCCGTCAAATACCAGGTTCGATACAACAACTCGTTCCAGCCCGACGCCGCCGCGATCGCCTCACATCCGGAAGCGATGCCGAAGAACATCATGCCAATCGCCCAGACCAGCTGAAACGTATGCCGCCGCTCCCGCCACTGATCCACCAGCGCGACGGCGAACCCGAGAGCCAGCAGCGACGTCAGCAGCGGGACGAAGGTCAGCATCAGGCCACTTCGCTCCGTGCTCGCAGGACGCGCTGCGTGAACGGCACCCGGATCTCGCGGAAGACCTCGACCGATACCAGGAAACCGGTGAACAGGAAGAGAACACCGAGGAACTCGCCCACAAAAAAGCCGCTGGTGGCTCCGAACCGATTCGCACCGCTCGTGATGGCCGGGATGAACCCACCAATGGCGATGAGGATCGTTGCCGGAACCCGCGAGTTGAGGCGTCCCGTCAGGAGTGCAATGACGGCGCCGGGCAGGGATGCGACGAAGTTGACGATGACGGCGATCAGGGCCCAGGCGTACAGGAACGGGTTTCGACGCCCCTTGAGGTCATAGCGGAGTACGCGCCGCTTCGGCATGAAGACGTAGGCCGAGTACAGGGCACCGAACGTCAGCGCGAACGCGCCCGTGACGTTGAAGAACGGGGTGAGCAGCCGGATGTATCCCGGGAAGAGTGTCCCGACCGGAATATGGGTTGCGGGGTCGACTGCGAAGCCTGGCGCAGCCAGGGGTGTTGTCAGGACCATCGCAAGGGACACGACCGAGCCGCCGACGATCGCCACGGCCGCCAACCAGGGCCACCGATCGTCGCGGCGATAGGCCATCACGATCACAGCCACCGCCAGGACCGCCGCCACCAGCCCGTAGATCATCGGCGCGGAGCCCGACCCCTCGTAGCCGTACTTTGCGAAGCTCAGGACGGTGAACAGGCCGGCGAAGCCGAGTGACACCGCGAAGGCGTAGCCGAACCGCGTCTTCGCCAGCAGATAGACGGTGCCGAGTCCGAGCCAACCGGCGACCCAGATGGCGCCGATCAGGTACCAGGCCCGGTAGAGCGGCTCGCTCCACCCGACCGCGCCGCCGAGGAACTCGGTTCCGGCCGACAGTGCGTACCACAGCATGCCGATCGCCCAGATCAACTGATACGGCCGCCGGCGCTCCCGCCACTGGTCGATCAGGAAGACGAAGAACACGAAGGACAGGATCGACGAGAGGAGCGGGAGCACGACGTTGAAGTCCATCAGACCGCCTCTGCTACGTGGGATTGCGTGGATCGAACCTGATCGTGGGTGGCGACGAGATGGAGGAGCAGCCGATCGAGCA
>JBDTOF010000141.1:0-3838 GCA_039933375.1 Chloroflexota bacterium | reverse complement strand
ATCGTCCAGGCGACCACGCACTTCGACGACCCCAAGATCCTGGCCGAGGTCAGCAAGGGCCTCGGCGCCCCGATGCGGGGCATCGCGATGGAACAACTCGCCGAGTCGGATCGCCTGGCCACCCGAGGTTGGTAGGTCGCCGCGCCGGCGACGGCGAGGTGCGACCGATGCGAATCGGGGTTCTCGCCGTCCAGGGGGCGTTTGCTGAACACATGGCCATCCTCGATGCCATCGGCGTCGAGGGTGTGGAGGTGCGCCTGCCATCCGATCTCGCCAGAGTCAGTGGGCTGATCCTGCCGGGCGGCGAGTCCACCGCCCAGCGACGGCTGATCGATCGCTGGGGTCTGCGCGAGCCGATCATGGAACTCGCCCGTTCCGGCGCGCCGATCTTCGGGACCTGCGCGGGGATGATCCTGCTGTCGCGCGAGATCGTGGATGGCGACGAGCCGGTCCTTCCGTTGCTCGATGTGGCTGTTCGCCGGAACGCCTTTGGGCGCCAGCTCGATTCGTTCGAGGGCATGGTTTCCGTGCCCATCCTGGGCGACACGCCAGTCCACGGGGTCTTCATCCGCGCCCCGGTCGTCGAGCGGGTCGGGCCGGGCGTTGACGTCCTGGCCAAGCTCGATGAAGGCCGGATCGTGGCGGTGCGTGAACGAAATGTCGTGGCCACCGCCTTCCATCCCGAGCTCGCCGGAGAAACGCGGTTCCATCGCCTCATTGCGACGATGGCATCCGAGCACGACGATCCAGCCGAGGGCGCCGGTCGCCGCCGTCATCCGACGCGCCGCGAGGGCCTCGCCCGATGAGCCCCACCCGACCGGCACGCCCGACGGGCAAGGTCCGGGCCGCCCGGATCACGGACCTGGCTGCTCTTGGTGAGCTGTCGCGACTGTGCGAGGACGACGCGGCCGGCGGGCGCTCGTTGGGCCTCCCGGTGACCGGGCCGCGGATCGGCGTGTTCAGCCTGTTCCGCCTGCCGCTCGGTGCCTTCCGGCCGAACGACCTCCTGTTCGTATATGAAGAGGATCGGCGCGTCGCCGGTCTCGTTCGCGTCGAGCGAGAGAGCCACCGCGACGAGTGGACGATCGTCGAGCTCGACGGCCTATCCGGCCTGCCGGGAGCCAGCGCGGGCGACATCCGGTTCCGGCTGGTCCAGCAGATCCTGCGCGAGGGCCAGAAGCGTGGGGCCGGCCGCTTTCACGTCGCGTGTTCCGATGCCGGCGGCAACGTCGAGCTCCTGATGCAGGCCGGGTTCGCACGCTATGGCGAAGAGCGCGTTCTCTACCGCGACAACTCGATCGCGCTGCCCAAGCCGTGGGCCGAGGAGCGCCGCACTGCCGCCCGGATCCGGACCGTCACGCCACGTGACGCGGCCGCGCTGATGAGCCTGTACGACGCGCTGACGCCGGCTCCCGTGCGGCGCCTCGAATCGTTCCGGATCCCGGACTGGGAGCGCCAGGGCTCGCAGTGGCGAGTCCCGCGGAGCAGCCTCGCCCCGCTCCTGCGCTTCGCGGATATCGAGGGCTACGTCCTCGAGGGCGCCGATGGAGTGACGCTTGACGGGTTCATCCAGCTGGGCGTCGCGGGCGAGGATCAGCCGCACTACCTGCGGGTCATGGGGCGGCCGGAACGAGACCTGTCCGAGTTCATCGACTTCGGCCTGGGTGACATCCGGGCGCGGGTCGATAAGGCGGGCCAGCGCGCGCACGCTCACGGCGTGGTCGCGCCCGTGCGAACCTATGAAGCACCGCTCGACCGCCGACTGGAGGAAGCAGACTTCAAATCGATCTCCACCGTCACGCTGCTGATGAAGGAAACCCTCGTCCGTGTCGCCGAGCCGGCGTTGGTGCCAGCCGGCGTCCGCCCATGGGAGGTCACGCGTGGTTCCTGAGGAACAACCCGCCCGTCGCGAGACCATCGACGACCTGGACGCGCTCCTCGCGGCGCTGCCGCCCGAGATCGTCAACGCCCTCCACGCGCTGCCCGAGCCGACGGCGATCATCGAGGTGGTACTCGATCTCGGACGGCGTCCCGAGGCACGGTTTCCGAATTCCGAGGTGACGCTCCTGGAGCGGGAGATCGGCGAGGCGGACATCGCCTACGTGGTCGATCACATCGGGACGTTCGGGGATGACAACCGGGCCGGTATCGAGCGCACGCTCCACCGGATCAGCGCCATTCGAAATCGGAACGGCAAGATCGTCGGGTTGACCTGCCGGATCGGGCGCGCCGTCTACGGGACGATCGACATCATCGCGGACTTCGTCGAGAGCGGAAAGTCGATCCTGATCATGGGTCGCCCGGGCATCGGCAAGACGACGATGCTGCGCGAGGCGGCACGTGTCCTGGCCGACGACTTCGGCAAGCGGGTCGTGGTGGTCGATACCTCGAACGAGATCGCCGGCGACGGCGACATCCCGCACCCGGCCATCGGCAAGGCCCGGCGGATGCAGGTCCGGACGCCATCCGTCCAGCACGAGGTGATGATCGAGGCGGTCGAGAACCACATGCCCCAGGTCATCGTCATCGACGAGATCGGGACCGAGCTGGAGGCCCAGGCTGCCCGCACGATCGGCGAGCGCGGCGTCCAGCTGATCGGCACCGCGCACGGCAACAACCTGGACAACCTGATGCTCAACCCGACCCTGTCGGATCTCATCGGCGGGATCCAGAGCGTGACCCTCGGCGACGAGGAGGCGCGTCGGCGTCGGACCCAGAAGAGCGTCCTCGAGCGCAAGGCGCCGCCGACCTTCGACGTGATCATCGAGATCCAGGAGCGCGAGCGGGTCATGGCCCATGCCGACGTGGCCGAGACGGTCGATGCGCTCCTCCGCGGCGAGCAGGTCGCCGGTGAGCAGCGCTGGCGCGACGAGGAAGGCGTTCATCGGTCGCAGGCGCGTCCGAAACCATCTGCGCGCGATGGCGCGGCCCCCGATCGATTCTCCGGCTTTGGGGGCAGCGGTTCATCCTGGCGAATGGAGCCGGGATGGCGTGGTGACGGGGCCTACCGCTCCGGACCGCCCGGCGCAGGCCCGGCCCTTGGCGGCTCCGAGCGCGGCTACCGATCCGGCTATCGGCCCGGTGCTTCCGGGTCATGGCGCCCGACGCGCGTCGGGCTGTCGCCCGGTGGGCCAGCCGATCGCGGGGCCCAGGGCTCTGCGCCTCGGGGCTCATCCGAGGTGCCGTTCATTGCCGGGGAGATCGCCGATCGCGGGCCTCTCGAGCGCGGTACCGCTCCTCCCGCGGATGCTCGTGCGCGCGAAGCGCGAGAGCTGGCGCGGCAGAGAGAGTGGCGCGCATCGGCCTCGAAGGTGATCGGCGCCCTGAAGGTCGACGAGGGCACCGCCCCGGTCAACGTCGCGGCGATCCCGGGTGAGGATCCGCCGGCCGTGGGCGATCTGCCGGTCGCTTCCGGCAACGGCCTCGATGATGACGACGATATGCAACTGGCGACCGCCGGGGGCCTGCCAACGCTTCGCGTTCTGCCGCAGGGGATCAGCCGAAAGCGCCTCGAACAGGCCATTCGCGAGCTCCAGCTACCCGTCCTCGTCACGTCCGAGGTTGACGAGGCGGATGTCGTGATGACCGTCCGGACCGAGTACCGCCAGAAGACGCCTCTCGTTCGCGAGGCCGAAGAGCGCGCCCTGCCGATCTACGTCCTCAAGCACAACACCGTACCCCAGATGCAGGCCTCGCTGACCTCGATCTTCGCCCTGGAGCTGGACCCGCGCGACGCCGCCATGCGTGAGGCGGAGGAGGCGATCGGGATCGTGATCCAGCAGGCCGAGCCCGTGGAGCTGTCACCCCAGAACGCGTACATCCGCCGGCTCCAGCACCA
>JBDTOF010000140.1:0-2551 GCA_039933375.1 Chloroflexota bacterium | reverse complement strand
GTCCTCGATGCGCTTGCCGCGGCCGGGATCAGCGATCCGGTGGTCGTGGAGGATGGGGGCGCGTCCGATCGTCGCGTCGCGGGCGGGCCAGATCTGCGCTGGGGCGGCGCCAGGCGCATCGCCAATCCGGATCCGTCGCGCGGGCTGGCGAGTTCCCTGCACCTGGGCTGGGCCGCGGCGATGGCGTCCAATCCGAGCCCCGAAGCCGTTCTCATCGTCCTCGGGGACCAGCCGGCCCTCGATCCAGTCGTGATCCGCCGCCTGATGGCCGAGCCAGCCGATCCGTTCCGGCCCGTCGTCATCGCCCGGTTCTCCGACGGCAGTCGGAATCCCGTCCGCCTCGAGCCCGGCGCCACGGACCTGGTTGCGGCTGCGACGGGCGATCGAGGCCTCGGGCCGCTCCTGGACGCACGACCGGGACTCATTCGGGTCCTCGATGTCAACGGAGGCAACCCCGACATCGATGATCGGGCCGATCTTGTCCGGCTCCTCGCCGATCGTTGGACGGACAAGGTCCGAGGCAATGCGGCCCAGGTCGAGCGCTTCCGCGAGGAGCCGGATGGGCCCGACTTCTACGCGAGTGTCAGTCGGACCTTCATCGACGACCCGGGACGCCGGGACGATCCGGTCCTGGCGGCGCTGCTGGAGCTGGTGCGGCCGGACGACACGTGGCTCGATATCGGCGCCGGCGCGGGTCGATACGCCCTTCCGCTCGCACGGCATGCGCGGGAGGTGGTCGCGGTCGATCCATCGCCGGCCATGCTCGCCGCTCTCACGGCCGGGATGGCTGAGCACGGTATCGAGAACCTGCGCGCACTCGAAGGCCGCTGGCCGCCCGATCCTGCCTTGCGCGCTCGTCTCGGCCGGGATCCGATTGCCGACGTCGCGCTCATTGCCCACGTCAGCTACGACATCGCGGAGATCGTTCCGTTCATCGAGGCGATGGAGCAGGCCGCCCGGCGGGCGTGTACCGCGATTCTCATGGACGGCAGTCCGGCATCGGCGGCCGCTCCGTTCTGGCCGATCGCGCACGGCCAGGAGCGGATCGCGCTGCCGGCGCTGAATCAGTTCGTCGAGCTGCTCGAGGCGGGAGGGCGCTCGCCGGTTGTCGAATTGATCCGCGGCGAGCGACGCCGCTGGCAGGATCCCGACGAGCTGCTCCGGTTCCTCCGGCGCCAGGTCTGGACCGCGCCCGGAACTGAAGCGGACCGGCGGCTCGTGGATGCCATCCCGGACCTGACACGCTCAGCGAGGGACGGCTCCGTCGAGGTGATCGCTCTCGAGCCACAGAAGATCGGGGTCGTGACCTGGGAAGTGCCCGAAGTCCGCGCGTTCGGTGCGGGGTCCGTATGATCCTGGTCCATCAGTCCCGCGGCGCAAGCGGCCGAAACGGTCTCGCGCCCGCCGCGAGTGGAGGTCGTTGAATGGAATTCTCGGGAACGGTCGATATCCCGGCGCCACCTGAACATGTCTTCGCCTTCGTCACCGACCCAGACCGTATCGGGGCGTGCGGTCCAGGCGTTGACTCGATCGAGGTTCTCGATCCTACCCATTTCCGGGTCACCGCCAAGGTGGGGGTCGGTTTCATCTCCTCGCGTTTCGTCGTGGATCTGGAGATGACGGAGGTGCAGGCCCCCAACAAGGCCGTCCTCGTCGCGAGTGGCCGAGCCCCCGGAAGTGCCGTTGACGCCCGGGGCCAGATGAACCTCGTGGAGGGCACCGAAGCCGGGACCACCACGATGCACTGGACGGCCGAGGTCAATATCAGCGGGATGCTGGCGGGCGTCGGGACCCGGATGATCGAGGGAACGGCGGACAAGATCATCGCCCAGACCTTCGACTGCATCCGCGCCAGGATCGTGGCGGAGGCCTGATTGGAGCATCTGACCCGTGTCGTCGGACCGGTCGGTACCAATGTCCACTTGCTCGCGGACACGCGCACCCGCGAGGCGATCGCGATCGATACCGCGATCCCGTCTCTCGCCTGGATCAGCGAGGAACTGGCCACCCGGGACTGGACGCTCAAACTGATCGTCACGACCCATGGGCATTGGGACCATTTCGGCGAGAACGCGGCGCTGGCGGACCACACTGGGGCCCCGATCGCGGTTCATCCGCTGGATGTGTACCGTCTGACCGCGCCGATGCCGCTCTGGGCTCCGTTCGAGATCCCACCGTGTGTTCCAGCCGTGGATCTCGCCGAAAGTGGGGAGATCCGGTTCGGTGAGATCCGTCTGACCGTGATCCATACCCCCGGCCACACGGAGGGCTCCGTCTGCCTCATAGCGGCCGACGATGGCCTCATGTTCAGCGGCGACACCCTGTTCGCGGGGGGATGGGGGAGAGTGGACCTCCCCGGCGGTTCGCTGGAACAGATGGTGGAGTCGCTGGCGCGGCTCGCCACGTTCGAGAGCCGGCTGGCGGTATTCCCCGGCCACGGACCAGAGACCACTATCGGTCGGGAGCAACCCTGGCTCGAGATGGTGGCCCGGGACCGCCGCCTACCCTTCTAGATGCGCCTGCCGCGCCCTCGCAGAGGTTGGGCTCGCGT
>JBDTOF010000139.1:0-4066 GCA_039933375.1 Chloroflexota bacterium | reverse complement strand
GGAACGGACCTCGCGGCCCAGGCCACCTCCTAGCGCCGAGGCGAACCATTTCCCTCGCCGTCCTGTTCAGCATTCTGCTCGGCGTCACCATCGTCGGGTATGTCGTCGCCCCACCGACGCTCCGCTCCCGGTTGCGTGCCGGTCCACTGGGCAGCGTCGGGACCGTACTGTGGCGGCTTCTCACGTCGGTGAATTTCGCCGTTCTCCAGATCATCGTGCTGGCGCTCCTGGCCGTGGTGGGCATGACGATCCGCCAGCTACCGGCATTCGCGTTCCGGTCGGCGGGCGACTACGCCACGGCGATGGCCGAGCTCCACGCGCGCTACGACATCGCCCTCGGGGTAGGGGTCGTTGATGCCCTGGAGCGCCTGCAACTATTCCAGGTGTTCACCTCGACCTGGTTCTCGGTCGGGCTGATCGTCCTGATCGTCTCGATCGTGGTCTGCACGATCGATCGGACGCCCCGCCTGTGGCGACAGTCCGCTGAGATTCGCGTCGTCCAGCCGGAACCGTACTTCGATCCAACTTTGCCGGATCGGGTCCGGATCGCACCCGGCCTGGACGCCCCAGCGGTCGAGAGCACCCTTCGGCGCCATCGGTTTCGCATTCGCCGGGAGGAGACCTCGAGCGGCACCTATCTCTATGGAGACCGCCACCGGTGGATCAAGATGGCGACGCTGCTCACGCACCTCGGGCTCATCCTGTTTCTGATCGGCGCCGCGGTCACGGCGCGCTTCGGCGACGAGCTGGGCCTCGTGGTGGCAGAGGGGGACACGTTGACGGTCCAGCCGATCGGGACGCCGGGACTGCTCCTCGTTCGCAACAACGGTTTCTCAGCGCCTGGCCTGATCGAGACCGGCAAGGCCTCGGACTTCGTGACCGACCTGTCCGTCTATCGGGACGGATCCCTCCTGGCCCGGAAGTCGGTCCGGGTCAACGATCCACTCCGGGCCGGCGACTACACGTTCCACCAGAACGGCTTCGGCCCCGCGCCCTTTCTCGAGATCGATGCGCTCGATGGCTCGGTCCTGTGGTCTGGCGCAGTGCCGCTCACGGACCAGGCGGGCGGCCTGCCGTTCGGGACGCTCGGTGTTCCGGGCAAGGAAATTGGCCTGCAACTGCTGCTGGATCGGACGTCGGAGGGCACCGGGACGCTCGTTCTGTTGCCCTACGTCGTGACCGGACAGAACCCCGACGGCACGAATCAGGTCCAGACCGGCTTCCCACTGACCGTAACGCGCGGCACCACCGCCTCATTCGATGCGCTCGGATTCACGGTCACGCTCAAGGACGTCAACGAATACACGCTCCTGATTGCCAAGCGCGACCCGGGTCAGGCGATTGTCTGGACTGCGTTCCTCAGCCTGATCGTGGGCCTGACGATGACGTTCTACCTGCCCCGGCGCCGTGTCTGGGCCCGGCTCGGTCCGGATGGAGCGCTGGACCTGGTCGGTCGATCGGATCGCTACGTGGACTTCGATCGAGAATTCGGCCGGCTGGTCAACGACCTCGTGACGGCCCGAGCGGCAACCATGGGCCCGACGGCCGCCGGCCCGGGATCCGCATCCACGTGACGACCCTGGCCGAGGTCGCGGCGGCCATGCTCCCGGGCGCGCGCGTCGTGAGTGCCCCGGCCGGAGAGGCGACGCCGGTCACGTGGGTGCGGGTCATGCGGGCACGCGTCCCGGCGTTCGATGCCCTCGAGCCGGGTGACATCGCCATCGTTCCGGCGGCGGCCCTCGCCGTGGTCGCACCCGGGCTGGAGGAGTTGCAGGCGCTGGCTGATGCATGTACCGCGGCTCGGGTGGCCGGCCTCCTCCTGATCGAGAGCGAGGGCGGGGAGGACGCAGCCGTCCTCGGGACAGAGGCATCCGATCTCCTCGATGGTCTCGGCGCAGCCCTGGAAGGTCTCGGAGTCCCGGCCTATCGCGTCCCGCGGGCCGATCTCGCGGCGCTCGAGCGGAGTCTGATCGGATATCTCGTCAGTGAGGGCGCGGAGCTGGATCGACAGGCCTCACTCCTCGAAGGACGACTGGAGCAATTCGCCCTGTCGGGTGGCGGCCCGACGGCGATGCTCGGTGCGGTGGCGACGTTCCTGGGCCGCGCGGTAGCGCTGGAAGGCCGGCGCGGGAACGCCATCGCGGTCCATGCACCGCCCGAGGCGTCCGATGGAGCGGCTGCGGTGGCCCGGTATCACGCCCGCCCGCGCCACGCCGTTGCGCTGCGAATCCCCCTTCCGACGACCGGCGGCGCGGCCGGCAGCCTCGCCCTGCTCGGGGAGCGCCCGGTCGGGGAGCTCGAACGCGTCAGCGTGGCCAGGATTGCGGGTCTCCTGGCCCTCGAATTATCCCGCGAGGAGGCAGTCCGCAAGGCGCAGGACCAGGCCCGACGCGCCGAGGCGCTGCCCACGGCCGGTCCGCCCTGGGTCGTTCTGATCGCCCGACAGCGGACGCCGGGCGGAGACGACGATGCGCCGGATGCCCGCGAGCGGCGGGAGGCCGTCCGGCGTGACCTTCGGCTCCTGGCACCCGCCCGGCGACTGGCCCTCCGCGGAGATGCAGCCTCGCTCGAGATCCGTGCCGTTCTCGCGGTCGAGGGCGCTGGCGACGATCCCGATGGCCTTTCGACCGCCGGACAGATGGCGGACTTCCTCGGCCGGACGGTATCCGTCTCGATGCCGTTCTCGACCCCGATCGAGCGGCCAACGGCCGAGGGTGATGCTCGGACCGCGCTCGAGGCCACCGAAGCCCTGCCCGACCCGCCGGCCGTGGCTCAAGCCGCTCGTCTCCCGGCGTACCGGCTTGTGGGCGCCCTGCACAGCCTGCCGGACGGGGCGCGCCTGGCCGCCGCCCTCCTCGCGCCCCTCCTGTCCAGTCGACCAGACGTGCGGGCTGAGCACCTGGCAACGCTACGAGCACTGCTCGATCACGGTGGCGTCAACGAGACCGCCGCGGCGCTCGGCGTGCACCGCAACACCGTTGCCTACCGCCTCCGCCGGATCGAGACGATCACGGGCTGGCACCTTGCCGACCCGGAACTTCGACTTCCACTTGCCGTCGCCCTGCGCCTTGTGCAAAATGACTAGGTTGTTGGCCCCGCTGGCTGGCTGACGAGCACCGCGGCCATGATCCCGGCTGCTAGGATTGCGCCCAGGCAGTATCGATCCTCATGGTTCATGCGCATCGCACAACATCAACGATGGACCACGCATGACCTCGAGCAGCGAGACATCGCACAGGCGCGGGCCTCGGCCCGCCGCATCGAAGGAGGCAGCACCGTTGGTCGCACCGTACGAAGCCGTTGACGGCATCGAGCGCATCGAAGGCGCCAAGGCGAAGGGCATTCGCTTCGTCCAGCTCCAGTTCACAGACATCATCGGCTCCGTCAAGGCCGTGACCATCCCGATGCATCAGCTCGAAGGCTCGGTCAAACACGGGACCTGGTTCGACGGATCGTCGATCGAGGGCTTCACCCGGATCGCCGAGAGCGATCAATACCTGATGCCGGACATGCGCACGTTCGCAGAGATCCCGTGGCAGCGCGGATCCGGCCCGCGTGGCACGGCACGCGTCATCTGCGATGTCTTCACACCCCGTGGCGAGCCGTTTGTCGGCGACCCGCGTTGGGTCCTTCGCCGGCAGGTCGAGCGCGCCAAGAAACTCGGCTACCTGATCAACATGGGCCCCGAGCTCGAGTTCTTCCTGTTCCGGCGCGGCGCAGACGGCAGCATCGAGCCCCTCCCGCACGATCAGGCCGGCTACTTCGACTTTTCGACCGACCTGGCCGGCGAAGTCCGTCAGGACATGGTCGATGCCCTCGAGGCGTTCGGCATCCGCGTCGAGGCGGCCCATCACGAGGTCGCCGCCGGCCAGCACGAGATCGACTTTGAGTACGCCGACGCGCTGCAGACGGCCGACAACGCGATCACCTTCAAGTTCACCCTCAAGGCGATTGCCCAGCAGCACGGGTTGTACGCCACGTTCATGCCCAAGCCGATCCACGGGATCAACGGCTCCGGGATGCACACCCACCAGAGCCTCTACTCGATCGCCGACTCCGTGAACGC
>JBDTOF010000138.1:0-1592 GCA_039933375.1 Chloroflexota bacterium | reverse complement strand
CCGGCCGTCGATGGAGGGCGGTTTCCCGCCAAGCGCGTGATCGGCGATTCGGTCGTCGTTGAAGCGGATGCGTTTGCCGACGGGCACGATGTGGTTTCGGTTCACCTCCTCCACCGACCGCCCAATACAGCGGACTGGATCGAGGTGGCAATGGAGGCACTCGGGAACGATCGGTGGCGCGCCACGTTCGTCGCGGAGACCTTCGGTCGGCACGCGTTCACGGTGGCCGCGTGGACGGATGCATGGACCACTTGGCGCCAGGACCTGCGAACGCGGATCAGTGCGGAGCAGGATGTCTCGGTCGATCTGCTCATCGGGGCCGCGCTCGTGGCAGGCGCACGGGCTCGCGCCCTCGATGCCGGCAACACCATCGATGCGGCAGCATTGGAGACCTGGAGCGCCGAGCTCAGCGCGACGGCCGCCGCGGCCGCCCGGGCCGTTCGCTCCCTCGACGACGCGCTTGACACCCTCATGCTGCGACATGCTGACCGCGCGCACCAGACTGTCCACGAGCCCGCCCTCGAACTGATCATCGAGCCGGAGCGGGCGCGATTCTCGACCTGGTACGAGTTGTTTCCTCGGTCCGCGTCCCCGGATCCCGCGCGCCACGGGACGCTTCAGGACGTCATTGGCCGCCTTCCGTACATCGCCGGACTCGGGTTCGACATCCTGTATCTGCCGCCGATCCATCCGATCGGGACGAGCTTTCGCAAGGGGCCCAACAACGTCACCGAGGCCGGTCCCGCCGATCCGGGCGTGCCGTGGGCGATCGGGTCGGCAGAGGGCGGGCACGACGCCGTCCACGCACAGCTGGGAACGCTCGCCGATCTGCACGCGCTCGTCGCGGCGGCCGAGGCGAAGGGCATCGCCGTTGCGCTGGACATTGCCTTCCAGGCCTCACCTGATCATCCAGCCGTGACCAGCCACCCGACCTGGTTCCGCCAGCGACCCGACGGGACCGTCCAGTACGCCGAGAACCCACCCAAGAAGTATCAGGACATCTATCCGTTCGACTTCGAATCGGAGGACTGGCGCGGGCTGTGGGCCTACCTGGAGGGCGTCTTCCGGCACTGGATCGAGCAGGGCATTCGGGTCTTCCGGGTCGACAACCCGCACACCAAGGCGTTCCCCTTCTGGGAGTGGGCGCTCGCCCGGATCAAGGCCGATCATCCGGATGTGCTCTTCCTGGCCGAGGCGTTCACGCGCCCGCGCGTCATGTACCGGCTGGCGAAGGTGGGCTTCAGCCAGTCCTACACGTATTTCACATGGCGAACGAAGAAGCAGGAGCTCACCGAGTACTTCACCGAACTGTCGCGGCCGCCCGTGTCCGAATTCTTCGGACCCTGCGTCTGGCCCAACACGCCCGATATCCTCCATGCCAGCCTCCAGGAAGGCGGACGGGCGATGTTCCAGGCACGCTATGTGCTGGCCGCAACGCTGGCTTCGAGCATCGGAATCTATGGACCCGCCTACGAGCTGGGCGAGAACGTGCCGCGGGAGCCGGGCAGCGAGGAATACCTGGACTCCGAGAAGTACGAGCAACGGACGTGGAACCTGGACGACCCCACCAGCATCGCCCCGCTGATCGGGCG
>JBDTOF010000137.1:0-2662 GCA_039933375.1 Chloroflexota bacterium | reverse complement strand
AGGCCAATGATCTCGTCCGTGATCTGCTCGAGCATGCGGACGCGCTCGGCGCGGGTGAGGGCCAGTCCCTCCTCATCGATGACCTTGCCGAAGATCTCCTCGATTTGGCGACGGACCTCGACCTGGTTGGACAGATCAAGCTTCGGATCCAGGTCCTGGATGACGCGACTCTGAATCCGGAACTTGACGTCCCGGAAGGACTCGCGCACGGGTGCCTGGGACTGCAGGCGAGGAGCCGCCGGCGCGCCGCCTCCACCCGATGGCGGGGTCGGGACGGGCAGGCTGGCGCCAGCGCCCGGCTCCTGGCCGGGCCGGGCACTCTCAATCCGCTTCAGCAGGGACATTGCCACCACCCCTTCCTCGCCCCGAAGGGTCGAGTCTCATTCGTGCTCATCGCCACGCGAACAGCGACTTCTTGGCCGCTGTCTTGCTCGTCTTGTTCGAGGCCGCCGCGGCCTCGCCCTCCTGCTGGAGGATTTCGGTCGCCAGTCGAAGGATATCCTGCGAGACCGGAGCGTCCCGATTGCTCAGGAAGAACGGCACGCCGCGATTGAGGGCATAGACGACGCTGCGGCCGTCGCTGACGATCGTGTGCTGGACCTTGCGCCCGAGCGAATTCTCGACATCGGCGACCCGGATACCCAGGGCCGCATCGGCCCGATTGAGGACGATCCTGAGCTTGTCCTTCCCGTACCCGAGCTGCTCCGTCACCTCCATGAACAGGCGCATGTTCTTGATGCTTGTGATCTCGAGGTTCAGCAGCGTGAGGATGATGTCCGCCTCGTCCAGGATCGCGAGCGTCGCGTCGTTGAACATGGCGGGGCAATCGACGACGGTCAGGTCATGGTCGGCCCGGAGGCGCTCGACCACGCGCTTGACGTGGCTGGCGGTGACATGCTCGGCGGCCTCCGGGGACGGCGGGCCCAGCAGCACCCGAACGCCCGAGGCGTGCGTGCTCATGAAGGTATCGATTGACTCGATCTCTCCGCCATCGAGCTCCGGGACCAGGTCGGCGATCGACTTGTTCTTCGGATTGAGATTGAGGAGGACGCCGACGTCGCCGAACTGGAGCGAGCCGTCCATCAGCGCAACGCGTTTGCCCGCAAAGGAAGCGGCGGCTACTGCGAGGTTGACCGCCACGGTGGTCCGGCCCACGCCGCCCTTCGGGCTGAACAGGGCCACCACCAGGCCGAGGCTGCCCCGAGACACGGTCGGCGCGGGCTTGGCCGCGGCCGACGCGGCAACCGAGGCCCCGATCCGGCTTTGCTTGTCGCGCTCACGCGTCCACACCTGTCTGATCGAAGCGTTCAGCTCGTCCGAGCTGAACGGTTTGACCAGGAACTCGCGTGCGCCTGCGAGCATCGAGCGGCGGAGGTAGTCCGCCTCTCCCTGGACCGACATCATGACCACGGCAGCCGTCGGCACCCTGAGGGACAGCTGCTCGGTCGTCGCGATGCCGTCCATATCCGGCATGTTGATGTCCATGAGCACGACATCCGGCAGGAGCTCAGCGGCTCGCTCGATCGCGTCGAGCCCGGACGCAGCGACACCCACGACGTCCATGTCCGCCTCGAAGCCCAGAAGCTTCGAGAGATGGTCACGGGTCTCCGAGATGTCGTCCACGATCAGGACTCTGATCCGGTCGCTCATGGTTCAGTACGTCTCTCGGCCAGCTGGAGGGTCAGCTACTTGGCCGGGACGGGCTCAGGAACGATCACCCAGGTCGGCGGGAGGACACCCCAGGTGTCGATCAGCGTCTTGAGGACGATGCCGGACGTGACCACGGTCTGCGGGACCACCGGTTTGCCGTCCTTGTCAACGAAGTCCTTCGGTGAGCGGAGGGTCAGGGTGATGTTGCCGTCCACCTGAGCGAACTTGATGATCTCGGCCTGCTGCGGGGTGACCGCTAGGATCACGATCTCCTGCTGTCCGTTGAGCGCCACGCCAGCCGAGGCGCTCCCGCCCGATCCCGCGTCGGGCGCCGGTGACGCGACGCCCGTTTCCGCGGCTGGCGGAGGCGGCAGGATGGTCGTGATGACCTGCAGGCCCTGGAGCAGGACCTTGACGCTGGTCGGGTCGTTGATCGGCGCAGCCAGCACTCCGTTGGCCGGGACTGAGGGTTTGGCGAAGTAGTTCAACGGGAAGCTGCCGGGGCTGATCTGGACGATCACGTCCACATAGTCGCCCGTCTTGATCAGGGTACCCACGCCCGTAAGCTGGTCAACCTGGACTGCGATGCCGGTCAGGCCGGCCGGAACCTCGAGATTGGCGCCTGACGACTCGGCGAAGCTGGCCGCCGTGATCTGCTGCCCCGCCTTGAGCGAGGCTCGCGCGACGCTGTTGACCACTTGGCTGACGTCGCCGAAGGAGCCTGGCAGCCGGAGATCAGGGGCCAGATCCTGCGTCTTCACCATATCCGCGGTGATGGCGACGCCGAGCGCGATGTCCTTGGACGCGACGACCGTCGCGACCTTGGCGGGTGGCGCGCTCGACTCGGCGGATCCCGACCCGCCTCCGCCGCCAACGAGGACGACGACGAGAACGAACGCGACCGCGGCAAGGAACACGCCGATGAGCAGAACCAGCCGATTTGAGCGCTTCAAGGAAGGTTTCCCCCGATTGAGTTGTGTGACAGGTGGCAACACTCTAGCATCGCCTCGCC
>JBDTOF010000136.1:0-24969 GCA_039933375.1 Chloroflexota bacterium | reverse complement strand
GTACGCGGCGCTCGTTTCGTCTGCGTCCGAAGGAGCGGTGACCACCGGTTCACGGTTGCGCGACGCGCTCGGGCGCGCCTAGGGCGATGACCGAGACACCGCTGCCGCCCGACCCGGCGGCCTACGATTCGGAGCGTAACCAGCACGCACGCAAGCGGGGCCTGGCCGCGCCATACATTCCCGGCGGACGTGACCCGGATCCAGACGCCGGGCTGGCGGAGGAACGACGCTACCTCAGGATCCTGGTGCTGATGGTGATCGCGCTGGTCCTTTCCGGGTTCGTGGTGGGCATCGCCGGGGCGCTGCTCGGGTTCTCGGTCTAGATGGCGAACCGCTCGGACCAGCGACCCAGCGCCTCGGTCCCCGCTGATACGTGGGCGGCGGCTCACGAGCGCCTCGTCGCAAACCTCGTCGAGCTGATCCGGATCCCGACGGTCAATCCGCCCGACCCGCCCGGGCCTGAGCTCGCGGCCGCCCGGCTCATCGAAACCTGGCTCCTCGAGGCCGGACTCGTGCCGACCGTCTACGAGCCCGTCCCCGGACGCGGATCCGTGGTCGCCCGGCTCCGTGGCGACGGAACAGGCGGACAGCCGCTGCTGCTCCTGTCGCACCTCGATGTCGTGCCCGCCCCGCTGGGTCGCTGGACCCACGACCCGTTCAGCGGGGCGATCGACAACGGCTACATCTACGGCCGCGGGGCCGTGGACATGAAGGACCTCGTGGCGATGGAGGTCGAGGTCATCCGGCTCCTTGCCGCCGAGACCCGGGCGAGCGGCCTTGATCCTGCTCACGACCCCGTGCCCGGACTGCGCCGCGACGTGCTGCTCGCGGTCACGGCGGACGAGGAGGCGGGCGGCATGGACGGCGCCGGCTGGCTGGCGGACCACCATCCAGAGCACCTCCTCGCGGCCGGTGCCCTCAACGAATCGGGCGCGGTCAGCATCGACGTCGGCGGGCGGCGCCTGTACCCGATCCAGGTCGCCGAGAAGGGCTACGCCGCCTACGTGATCACGGTTGAGGGGGCCTGGGGCCACGGATCGATGCCGCGACCCGACAACGCGGCCGTCCTGGCGGCCGACGTCGTCCAGCGACTGTCCGTTCCCGGAACGCCCTCGATCAGCCCGGTCATGCGCGAGTTCTTCGAGTCCGCCGCGGGTGCGCTCGGCGGCGAGGTCGGGAGCGTCCTCCGGGCGATCGCCTCCGGTGACGCAGCACGCGCCGAAGCGGCGATCGACCGACTGTGCACCCCGGTCTACGCCAGGGCCGCCCGCGCCCTGGTGCGCGACACGATCTCCCCGAACGTTGTCCACGCCGGGATCAAGTACAACGTCATTCCCGGCGAGGCCGTGATCGAGCTCGACTGTCGATTGCTCCCGGAAACTGATGAGCCCGCGATGCGAGCCGAGATCGAACGGCGCCTGGGGCCGGAACTTCTGACTGCCTGCCGGATCGAGCTGATCACGGCGGCTCCCGCTGTCGTCGCGTCGGCTGATACTGAGCTTTATCGCGTCCTGGCCCAGGCCGTCAGGGACCACGACCCGGAAGGTATCCCGATCCCCGTCATGGCCCCGTTCTCGACCGACAACAAGACCCTTGCCCGGATCGGCGTGCCGGCGTACGGCTTCTCACCCCTTCGACTGGATCCGGGTGAGGCCTACCTCGAGCGCTTCCATGGCGTGGACGAGCGGGTTGGACTCGAGGCGCTTCGCTGGGGATTGCCGGTCCTGTACGACGCCGTTCGCCGCTTCTGCGGCTGATCCGGGGGGCCGGCCGGGCCGAACCCCCCGGACCGTCGAGTCACGCGCCGTCGCGATCGTCAGGCGTGCGCTCGGGAGCCATCGACAGGCGCCTGCGAGACACGGCAAGGACTCCAGCGGCAGTGGCAACCGCCAGGATCGCGAGGACGAGGGTCGGGGCCCCCGGCATCGTGCCGCCCGATTCAACCGTGGCCGTCGGAGGCAGCGTGGTGGTCGCCGTCGGAGGCGGCGTAGGGGCAGCTGCCACATTCACCGCGAGCTGGCCTCGAAGCTCACCGCCCGGATTGGCGGCGGTGTGAATGTTGACGTAGGTACCGCCGGCGGCGATCGCGGCCCCGGCGCCTGCCATGTCGGTCACGCTTCCGGTCGACATCAGGTCGGCAGAGGTCAGGGTCCCGGTCATCGGGCTGGGCCCGACGGCGAGCGGGAGCATGACCCCACCGTTGGCTCCGACGCTGCCGAGATGAATGTGCGCCGCGGCCGCCGCGCCGGACAGGCCGCTGTAGGCGACGTAGTACGTGATGGTCGATCCATCGGCGCTGATGACGACCCAGGCATTGCCGGATGCCGACGTCGCGACGCCCGGTACCTCCTGGCTACCGGATAGCGCACCGAAGTGGGCATTGCCCTTCGAGACGACCTGGCCTCGGATCTCGCCGCTGGGATTGGCGGCGGTGTGGAGGTTGGTGTAGGTATTGCCGGCCTTGATCGCGGCGACCGCCTCTGCGAATGTCGTGATCGCGCCACTGGGCGTGAAGTTGGCTGCGGTGAGTGTGCCAACCATCGGGCTGGCCGACGCGACCAACGGCAGAATCACGCCGCCGTTGACGCCGACGGCGCCGATGTGGATGTGGGCCGCGGCAAGTGCACCGGACAGGCCGCTGTACTTGACGATGTACCAGATGGTCGCGCCGTCGGCGGAGATGACCACCGTGGCCTCGCCAGTCGCGGCCGTGGCGACAGGCCCCACCTCCTGCGCGCCATTGATGGGACCGCCAAACGCGGCGGTCGGAGGATTTGCCGCGAGGGCCAGGGGCGCGGTCGCCAGGAGCGCGGCGATGGCGACGATGAGAGAGAGACGGGCGCGCATTCGATTCCTCCTCTGGTCGGTCCATGGGCCTCTGGAGCGTGCCGCAGACTCGACACCCACCTATACGCCGTGCGCCCCGGATTGGATCTCTGAGATCCGGCGACCACGAACGAGCGTATACAGGTCATGATCGCATCACGCGCCTTCGGCCGCTCGATCCGACGGCCCCATCATTTGTTCGCGACGTGGATCGCTGGCGCGGTCGTCCTGCTCATGGCGGCCGCTGGCGCCTCGGCCGCTACCCACACCGTCCAGGCCGGGAACTACGAGTTCGTCGCGCCCGGCGGAGGGTCATCGATCACGATCGCCGTTGGCGACAAGATCACCTGGATGGCAAGCGGAGACCCGCACACCGTCACCAGCGGTGCGCCCGGTTCAATTGACAACCGGTTCCCCGATCACCCCGCGTCGGTCGGTTTTCTCATGAGCGGGGACACGTTTATCGCGACGTTCTCGTCAAGCGGGACCTTCCCGTACTTCTGCGAGGTTCACCCCGAGCAGATGTCCGGTGTCGTAAAGGTCGTGTCCGCCGGGTCGACCACTCCCATTCCGACCGTCAAAGCTACTCCACGACCGACGCCCCGGCCGTCGCCGCCACCAACGCCCGGGCCGACCGCGACCGCGCCGTTGCTACCCCGGCCGTCGGCGAGCCCAACCGAGGTTCCAACTGCCGAGCCCGCGCCAAGTGCGTCCCTGCCTGCACCCGGCCCATCGGCGCCGCCGGGATCCACCACCCCGTCGGGCCGGGATGGCTCGCCAGAGTTGAGCCCGACGCCCGCGGCCGGGGCGGCCGCAGACACCAGGGGTCCGGGCATCATCATCGTCGGGCTCCTGGCGGGTGCCCTCGCGCTTGCTCTCGTGATTCGATCCCGGCGAGCCGGCAGCCGCTGACCTACTCGGACGTCCGGGCCGTCCGGATGAGGCGACCCCGTCGGGAGATGGCGTGGGTCGCGAGCGACGCGACACCCATCGCCACGAGGGCGCGCTCGGCGGTCGGCAGCGGCCGAACCGCAGTCAGGAACTGATCGGCCCGGGCCCGGTCGACGACACGCAGGAGGGCATGGCCACGCTGGGTCAGCACGAGCAGCCGCTGACGTCGATCCTCGGGCTCCTCCTGCCGCTCGACCAGGCGGCGACGAACGAGTCCATCGACCAGCCGACTCGTGGCGGACGGCGACCGCGCGAGCGCTTCGGCCAGGTCCCCGATGGTCGTTGCGGTGCCCTCCGCCAGGACGTACAGGGCCGCGAGCTGCGTGAAGCCAAGTCGCAGCTCGCCGAGCTGCGAGGCAAACCCGATCACGAGCTCCCGCCACAGCGCGCGGCCCATCGCGACGCGCTCCGAGATCTGGCGGACGTTCGGACTGCGCGGACCCGACGCGAGCGCCGAGGACCCAAGGTCGGCCTCGAAGCGGCGGGCAATGGCCCGGACGCTCACGGCTCGGGTCCGGCGCTTTGGTTCAACGGGCAGGGTCATCGGCACTCATCGTACCGCGGCCCATCCGAGGTCGCATGCATGAGTGCATGGACTTCACGCTCAGGGCGTCCGGGCCGGGGCACTATTGGGGCCACCGCCGCCCGGCGGCGTTCCGTCGCGCCAGCTGGACGGGCAACTCGCAGGAGACTATGAACCAGGTCGCATTCATCTTCCCGGGCCAGGGCTCCCAGGCCGTCGGCATGGGCCAGGCCCTTGCGGAATCATCACCTGCCGCAGCGGCGGTCTTCGCCGCGGCCGATGCCGCGCTCGGCGGATCCATCAGCAGCCTCGCCTGGAATGGGCCCGAGGCGGATCTCAACCAGACCGAGAACGCCCAACCGGCGCTCCTGGCCGCCTCGATCGCCTACCTCGAGGCGCTCCGCGAGCGGTGGTCCGGTCTCGGTGTCGCGGAGCCCGTCCCGGCATACATGGCCGGGCATTCCATGGGCCAGTACACGGCCATGGTCGCCGCTGGCGTGATCTCGCTGGCCGACGGCGTCCGACTCGTCCGCGAACGCGGCCGTCAGATGCAGGCGTCGGGGCAGGGTCGCGATGGGGCGATGGCCGCCATCATCGGCCTCGATGACGCCGCGCTTCCCGAGCTCATCAGCCGCGCGGCAGCGAGTGGCACGTTCGGCGTCGCGAACCGGAACGCTCCTGGCCAGGTGGTCGTATCCGGCGACCGATCGGCGATCGAGGCCGGGGCCGAGATCGCGCGGACTCTCGGCGCGAAGCGCGCCATCGTCCTGCCAGTGAGTGTCGCGGCGCACTCGCCGTTGATGATCGAGGCTGCCGCTGCGATGCGCCGAATCCTCGCCGACGTCGCGTTCTCGGATCCGGCGGTTCCCCTCCTCGCCAACGCGGATGGACACGTCCTCGCTACGGCCGAGGCCTGCCGCGCCGAACTCGTGGAACACCTGACCGCCGGCGTCGACTGGATCCGTGTCGTCGAGATCATGGCCGCGGCGGGTGTCGACGCGTTCGTGGAGGTCGGGCCTGGACGCGTCCTCACCGGACTCACGAAGCGGATCGCCACGGAGGCCCGTGTCTTCGCCCTCGATGACCCTGGAGCACCAGGCCGACTCGCAACGCCAGATCTGGCGACCACCATCCAATGAGCCCGCGCGACTCAATGAGCCGCTGACCGACCCGCATCAAGGAGCCCAACATCGTGCGCACACCCGATTACCAGCGCCGCGTGGCCGTCACCGGACTAGGTGTGGTCAGTCCCGTCGGAAACGACGTCCCGACCGCCTGGAACAACCTCCTGAAGGGCGTCTCGGGACTTGGTGAGATCACCCGGTTTGACGCCTCTGGCTATGACCATCGTTCGGCCGGCGAGGTCCGCGGATTCGAGCCGACCGACTGGATGGAGGCCAAAGCCGTTCGCCGAAGCGAGAGCGACATCCACTTCGGGGTTGCCGCAGCCAAGCAGGCTCTGGCCGATTCGGGCTTCGAGATCACGGACGAGAACCGGACCGAGGTCGGTGTCGTCTACGGCTCGGGCGCTGGCGGACAGCGCCTGATGATCGACTCCTACCGGACGCTCCATGAGAAAGGTCCCAATCGCGTTCCACCGACGTTCATCGCCAACGCGCTCGTCGACTCAGCCTCCGGGATGATCGCCATCGAGACCGGGGCGATCGGTCACAACATCTGCATCGTTTCCGCCTGCGCCACCGGCACCCACAATGTGGCCGAGGGGGCCGAGGCCATCCGGCGCGGCGACTGCATCGCGGTGATCAGCGGCTCCACCGAAGCTCCCCTCATCGAGGTGGCCCACGCCGGCTTCGGGAACATGCGCGGACTCGGATCACCTCGACCCGGCGAGGATCGCGCGACGGTGTCCCGACCGTTCGACCTGACGCGGAACGGGTTCGTGCTCGGCGAGGGCGCCGGCAGTCTGTTCCTGGAGGACCTCGAGCTGGCGAAGGCCCGCGGGGCAAAGATCTATGCCGAGATCGTCGGATACGGCTCGGCAGCCGACGGATGGGACATGATCCAGCCCATCGAGCACGGAACCGGCTCGGCCCGGGCGATGAAGATGGCGCTCGATCGACGCGGTGTGCCTGCCGACGAGGTGGACCTGATCAACCCGCATGGGACCTCGACGCCGGTCGGGGACGCTCGGGAGACCGAGGCCATCTGGACGGTCTTCGGCGACCGGTCGGCCGGAGCCCGGCGCTCGCTCGCGATCAGCGCGACCAAGTCGATGACCGGCCACATGATGGGTGCGGCGGGCGCATTCGAGGCCTTCGCCACCGTCATGTCGATCGCCACCCAGACCGTGCCCGGCACGCTCAACTACCGCGACCCCGACCCAGCCTGCGATCTGTGGATCGTGGACGAGACCATGGAGGCACCCATCCGCTATGCGCTGTCGAACAACATCGGGCTGGGTGGCCACAACGGGGCCGTCATCTTCAAGCGGTACGACGGAGATTGACCCGGCCCTGTGAGCGGCCAGCGCGCCGGTACAATCGCCCAACAAGCCGCCCGCGAGGTGTCGCCCGTGCCTAGCCAGGATCCAGCCCGCCGAGCCGTCGTGACCGCGATGGGCGCCATCACGCCCATCGGCAACGATGCCGAAACGTTCTGGGCAAATCTGCTGGCCGGGGTCTCCGGTGGCGGACCGATCACGACGTTCGATACGACCCACCACGACGTGAAGATCGCGGCCGAGGTCAAGAACTTCGATCCAACCGCCACGATGGACCGCAAGATGGTGCGCCGGATGAGCCGCTTCATCCACTTCGGCGTTGCCGCGGCCACCGAGGCGATCGAACGATCAGGCATCGACTTCTCGACCTGGACCCCTGAGCAGCGGGATCGCGTTGGCGTGGTCCTCAATACCGGCGGGGGCGGCATGGAGCAGGTGGTGGAGGGTGCCCGAGTGCTCTTCGACCGAGGCCCGGGGCAGGTCAGCCCGTTCGCGATCCCGGCTGTCTCGGGGAGCATGGCCGCCGCACAGGTCTCGATGAAATACGGCCTGACCGGACCGGTCATCACCCAGGTTGCGGCCTGTGCCTCGGGCGTCATCGCGTTCCAGGATGCCCTTCGACTGATCGCCAACGACGAGTGCGATGTCGTCATTGCCGGCGGCTCGGAAGCACCACTCCTGCCGATGGCGTTCGCAGCGCTCGGCAACATGGGCGCACTGTCCAAGCGCAATGACGATCCGGCCGGCGCCTCGCGACCCTTTGACCGAACCCGGGATGGGTTCGTCTTCGGCGAGGGGGCCGGCGTGTTCGTCGTCGAATCGGCCGCTCACGCCATTGCCCGCGGCGCGACGATCCTGGCCGAGATCGCGGGTGCGTCCCTGACCGCCGATGCGTTCCACATCTCGGCTCCAGAGCCGACCGGGCGCGGCGCGGCGAGGGCGATGGGCAACGCCATGCGGCACGCCGGGATCGGGCCCACCGACGTCGACTATCTGGTGGCCCATGGGACCTCGACGCCGCTCAACGACGTGACCGAAACAAAGGCGATCAAGCGGGCGTTCGGCGAACGAGCTGCGTCGCTTCCGATCTCATCGCCGAAGTCGATGGTCGGCCACATGCTCGGCGCCGCCGGCTCGATCGCCGGGATTGCCGCGATCGGTGCCATTCGCGACGGCTGGATCGCCCCGACGATCAACTACCGGGAGCCTGATCCCGAGTGCGATCTCGACTACACGCCGAACGTCAAGCGCAAGCTGCGGGTCGATACGGCAATGATCAATGGCTTCGGCTTCGGCGGGCAGAACGCGGTTGCGATCTTCCGGCGATTCGAGGACTAATCAGTCGCGGAGGCTTCGCCCTTCGAAGGACTCGAAAGCCTCGGCCAGCGCCGACGGGACCGGGATCGGATGCTCCGCTCGGTAGTCGTACGACACCAGGACCGAATCGGCGACCGCGACGAGCCGAGCGGATCCGTAACGGCTCTTCGGCGCCGTGAGGCGGTGGACCATCTGGAAGCTGGACCGGCCAATATGCTCCACCCGGGTTTCCACGGCCAGGGACTCGCCGTAATAGGCCTGACTCCGATAGGTGACCCGGATCTCGGCCAGGATCATGGCCTCTTCCGCCCCATGGACGCCGAGCTGGAACGGTTGGCCGGTCACGGTCTCGTAGTAGGCGGCCCGGCCGATCTCCACGTAGGTGAGGTATGCGGCGTTGTTGACGTGCCCCATCGCGTCGGTGTCCGCGAGGCGCACCTCGACCCCGTGGACGTGGGCGAAGTCCCCGGCCAGATCACGGGCATCGTCGCCACCGATGGCGCGCGACCGGGGCGCCGGCCTTGGTTGGTTCATGAGGCGAGTGTACGGCGCGGGTCGCCGTGGTCCGGATCCTGGGCGCTATTCCCAGCGGAACGTCCGGATCGCGAGAGCCGCGGACCCGACTCCCCAGACGAGGAGCGTGACGACCGATCGAGCCTGATCAACCGGTGCGCCGAAGGCGGCCCGGAAGAGGTCGGCGAGCGCGGCAGCCGGAAGCACGTTGGCGATGGCCTCAAGCGGCCCAGGGAGATGGTCTACGGGCAGGACGATACCGCCGACCATCAGGAAGATCAGGAACAGCGCATTGGCGAGCGCGAGGGTCGCCTCGGCTCGAAGCGTGCCGGCCAGCAGCAGGCCCAGCCCGGCGAACGCCAGGGTCCCGAGGAGCAAGGCCAGGGCGAACATCGCGACGGAGGTTCCCGCTGGGACAGTCCAGCCGAGCATCCCGGAAGCCACCGCGAGAAGGACTGCCACCTGGAGCAACTCGAGGACCAGGACGGCGCCCAGCTTCGCAGACACCAGCCCCCAGCGCGGCAGCGGCGATCCGCCAAGCCGCTTGAGGACCCCGTAGGACCGTTCGTAGGCCGTGGCAATCCCCAGGTTGACGAGGCCACTCGCGATGACCGCGAGCGCGAGCGCTCCCGGCAGGAGGAAGTCCACCGGGCGACCGGCGATGCCGGGCACGATCCCGACCGTGGCGAAGAACAGGAGGACGCCGGCCGGAATGACCATGGTCACGAGCACGTTCTCGCCACGGCGGGCCGTCAGGCGCAGCTCCTGGGCGGCGAGCGCGGAGACCGCCCGGATTGGCGCCGCGGGGCGGCTCACGGGGCGGATTCCACGGTGTCGGAGCGCTCCGCCGCTCGGTCGCCTGTCAGCTCGAGGTAGCGTTCCTCGAGGGTCGCGGCGGCCGCTCGAAGCTCGTTGATCTGGATCGAGTTGGTTGCGCACCAGGCGGCCACCGACGCGATCAGCGGCGGATCCGGAGGCACTCCGTCGATCACCAGCGAGCCGGGCGATCGCCCCGGGTCGGCCATCGCAATCGATCCCGGAGCGGACGCGGACACTGCCGCGCCGAGTGACGACAGCTCGCCGGCGTCGAGCCCACGATCCAGGCGGATTCGGAGGCGAGGTTCGGCGCCGGCTGCGACCTCGGAGGGCGACCCATCGGCGACGATGCGACCGCCATGCAGGATCAGGACGCGGTCCGCCAATCGCTCAACGTCGCCCAGGTCGTGGGTCGTGAGCAGGATGGTCCGGCCCTCGGCATGCAGGCCGGCGATGAGATCACGCGTCGTCCGTCGGGCCTCCGGGTCCATCCCGGCGGTTGGTTCGTCGAGAACCAGGATCTCCGGGTCGCCAACCAGCGCAAGCGCCAGGGCCAGGCGCTGACGCTCTCCACCCGACAACCCCCGGGCGCGCGTCCCCGCGACCGCGTCCAGGCCGACCAGCCTGAGGAGCCCATCCACTCCGGCCGGATGAGCGGGCTCGTGGAATGCCGCGTACAGGCGCAGGGCCTCCCGAGGCGTGGTCCGCGGGTCGAGGCCCCCGCCCTGGAGCATCAGTCCGACGCGCGAGCGGAGGCCCGGACCACCCCGTCGCGGGTCCATGCCCAGCACGCGAACATCCCCGTCATCGGGGGCTCGATAGCCCTCGAGGATCTCGACTGCGGTGGTCTTCCCGGCGCCGTTGGGGCCCAGCAGGGCCACTACTTCACCCTGCGCGACCTCGATGCTGATCCCGTCGAGGACGGTTCGGCCGCCGTAGCGCATGGTCACGCCATGGAGCGCGAGAGCGAGGGCCGGCGCGCTCGATGGGTCGAGCGCGAGGGCCGGCGCGCTCGATGGGTCCGAGCCCCCGACCGTCACGAACCGGCGGCCGCGGGTCCGGAGATCAGGGCGTAGAAACGGTCGAACTCCGCGGCCGTGAGCTCTCCGACCTGGATGCCTCGCAATACCCCGTCACGGTCGATGAAGTAGGTCTGGGGTCGGGCCACGGCGCGGTAGGCGGTCCGGATCGATCCGTCAGGGTCATCTACGGTGGGCCACGTTGCACCCTGGTCGCGAATGAAGTCCCGGGCAGGGGCGGGCGGATCGAACATCAGGACACCCACGAGCGCCAGCCCTTCGGCGGCGTGCACCGCGGTCTTGTCGATGAACAGCGCGAACTCGTCGCGGCAGGGAACGCACGATGGCCCCCAGAAATTGACGATGACCGGGCGTCCGCGATACGAGGCGAGGGTGAGGGGCTGGCCGTCGAGGGTCGTTCCCTGGAATGCCGGGGCTGGCTGCCCGATGGAAATGCCCGACGGCGCCGCCGGCCCACCACCCGGCGCGATGGTACCGAGCGCGATCAGGACGACCGTCGTAAGCAGGGCCAGGACGACTGCGATGATGACGGGGCGCCGCCGAGGATCGATGTGTGAACCCGTGACCGGCCCCTTACTTGACTGTCAGCGTCCCGGTCATCTGCGGGATGGGATGGATCGAGCAGATGAAGACATAGGTACCTGGCGCGAGACCCTTGTACGAATAGGTGGTGGAGTCGCCACCGTTGATCACGGCCTGGTTGTCGACCTCGGTGGTCTTGTCGTCCGCTCGAATGTCGATGTCGTGGGTGACGCCCGGCGGATCGGCATTCGTGAAGTCGATCGTGAAGGGCGTATTTGCCGGCACGGTCAGGCTGGTGATGTCATAGGCGATGTCCTTGGCCGTGATCTTGAACGCGGTGCCAGGCGCTTCAGCCGCCCCGGATGGCGCGGGGCTTCCCGCCGCTCCACCGGCGGCCGTGTCAGTGCTGCCCTTGGGCGGAATGATCCCGGCCTGGGCGAGGACAGCCAGCACGAACAGCGCAGACCCGACCTGGAGCAGGCGTCGCGGCCAGCGTGGGGGCGGGCCGTTCTCGAGATGACCGGTCTCGTCGGCCTGGACCGCCTGCGCATATTCGGCCTTGGCGTCGGGTAGCCAGCCGATCAGGGTCGTGATGAAGATGATCAGGCCCGCCGCGAGGAGCCAGCCGCCGAAGACGAGGCCTGCCATCAGCGCGGCGGTCCCGAGGGCGCCGAGGACCGGCCTGAACGACGGACCCGGCATGTGAACACCCGGCGGAGGCCCGGCGTGGACGACCGCCGGCAGCGTCTGGGCATTCGTCGCGTGATCGAAATCGCGAATGGCCTCGCGGCCCCAGTAGAGCAGCGTGAGGGCCAGGACCACGAGTCCGATCAGGAGGGCGTCTCCACCCACGATGAGCCCCCACATCTGGGCTGCAAGCCCAACCGCCAGGAAGACGGGGGCGTACGTCGGACCGGGCATGTGGACGTCCGGCGGCGTCACTGGCGTCAGACGAGCCGGTGCGCGCCGGGTCGGACCCGCGGTGGCGAACCGACGCGCGGTGAGGAGGAAGAACAGCACCACGATCGCAAGGAGCGCCACCGGAATGAGCTTGATCAGCTCGCCCCAGTCGGGCGTCACCACCTGCGCGAGCAGGTCCAGGATCGACTGCCAGAGCTCCTGCATCGAGTGCGGGTCGCTCTCAGTCCTCGGTCGAGCCGGCGATCAGGACGTAGGCCATGATTGCCATCGCCACGCCCAGAGCACCCAGCATCGTCACCCCGGCCCACTCGATGTGATAGCCAAGCGGCACGGCGCCAAGTGCGTAGAGCGCCCCGACGGTGATGAAGGCGACGCCGATGACGGCTACGTTCCTTGGATGGCGGACCGGATGCATGCGCGCTCCCTCCTCCTACAGAAAGTAGAGGATCGAGAAAAGGATGATCCAGACGACATCGACGAAGTGCCAGTACAGCGAGGCGGCCTCGACGGCATCGTGGTGGCGGGATGAGAACTGGCCGGACATGCCGCGGTAGAGCACGACCCCGAGCATGATCACCCCGCCGAAGACGTGCGCCCCGTGGAAGCCGGTGAGCGTGAAGTAGGTCGTCCCGAATGGGCCCGACCCCATCGTCAGACCCTCGTGGAAGAGGAGGCTGTAGTCGTACGCCTGGAGCAGCAGGAAGGTGATCCCGAGAATGAAGGTGACGGCCATGTTGCGAAGGAAGCCTCGCCGGTCATCCCGGCGGATCGCCCAGATCGCCATCTGCAGCGTCACCGAACTCACGATCAGGATGACGGTGGCGACGAGGATCAGCGAGAACGGATTGAGGATGCTCGCGAATTCCTGCGGCGGCCATTCCTTGACGCCGTTGACGTCGACGAAGTTGGCCCGCGTGCTGAAGTAGGCCGCGAACAGCCCCGCGAAGAACATCACCTCCGAGGTGATGAACAGGATCATCCCGAGGATCGGGTTGCTGATCCCGCCACGGACATCGTGGGCCAGGCCCGCCATCGGGCTGTGCTCAGTAGGCGTCAGGGCGTGGCTGTCGGCGGTCACGTTGATGAGTGCTCCCTCAGTGTCCCGTCCGCCCGTGGCGGGCATCGAAGACCGGTCGCTCCGAGCGGATCTCGGGCAGGTGATCGAAGTTGTAGGGCGGTGGCGGTGACGACGTGGCCCACTCGAGCGTGTTGCCCTCCCATGGATCATCGCCGGCGATCTTGCCGTTCCGGAGCGAGATGAACACGTTCCAGATGAACGGCAGGATGGATACGGCGATGGTGAAGCCACCGACGGTGGCCAGCAGGTTCAGGTCGTTCCAGCCCGCATCGGCGGCATAGTCAGCGATCCGGCGAGGCATGCCCTCCAGCCCGAGCTGGTGCATCGGGAAGAAGGTCAGGTTGAAGCCGATGAACATGAGCACGAAGTGGAGCTTGCCGAGGCCTTCATCCAGCATCCGTCCGAACATCTTCGGGAACCAGTAGTAGAGGCCCGCGAAAATCCCGAAGACAGAACCGCCGAACAGGACGTAGTGGATGTGGGCGACCACCCAGTAGGTGTCGTGGAGGGCGAAGTCCACCGGGACCGAGGCGCTGAAGGCGCCATTGATGCCGCCGATCAGGAACATCGTCAGGAAGCCGATCGCGAAGACCAGCGGCGTGGAGAACGTCAGCTGGCCACGGAACAACGTGAACACCCAGTTGAACATCTTGACGCCCGTGGGAACGGCGATCAGGAAGGTCAGCAGGCTGAAGAACGGCAGGAAGACCGAGCCCGTCGTGAACATGTGATGGGCCCAGACCGAGAAGCCAAGGGCGCCGATGCCGGCGGTCGCGAAGATGAACGCCTTGTAGCCGAAGAGCGGCTTGCGACTGAAGACGGGCAGGACCTCGCTGATCACGCCCATCGCGGGCAGGATCATGACGTAGACCGCCGGATGCGAGTAGAACCAGAAGATGTTCTGGTACAGGATCGCGCTGCCCCCGCCGAACGGGTCGAAGAAATGACCACCATAGTTGCGGTCGATGAACAGCATCACCAGGGCGCTGGTGATGACCGGGGTTGCCATCAGGACCAGGACGCTCGTGACGAGCACGGTCCAGACCATGATCGGCATCCGGAACAGCGTCATGCCCGGTGCCCGCATCTTGAAGATCGTCACGAGGAAGTTGATCGACCCGAGGATCGAGCTGGTCCCGATCAGGATGAGTGACACGATCCACAGATCCTGTCCCGAGCCCGGGGACTTCAGCGGGCCGTCAAGCGACAGCGGCGGGTAGGACGTCCAGCCGGCCGCGGCGGTGCCACCAGTGAAGAAGCTGGAGATCAGCAGGATCCCGGCCAGCGGCAGCATCCAGAGCGACAGGGCATTGATCCGCGGGAACGCCATGTCCGGGGCGCCGATCATGAGCGGGACGATGTAGTTGCCGAGACCCGCCAGCATCGGGATCACGAACACGAAAATCATGATCGTGGCGTGCATCGTGAACATCTCGTTGTAGACGTGCTCGTCGGCCAGGAACTGCAGGCCCGGCTGGGCCAGTTCGGTCCGAACGACCAGGGCAAGGATGCCGCCGATCAGGAAGAACACGAATGAGTTGATGACGTACATGATCCCGATCTTCTTGTGATCGGTGGTCGTCAGCCACTCGTACAGGCGACCTCGACTGTAGGTCGAGGCGGCCGGGGTGAGGGCGTGGGTCGCCATTCCGCGCTCCTTACTTAACCGTCAGGGTGCCGGTCATGTTTGCGTGGATCGAGCAGAAGAACGTGTACGTCCCCGCCGGCAACGGGTCGTAGACGTAGTTCGCGCTGCTGCCGCCGTTGACGACTTCCTGGTTCGCGACAACCGTGCCGCTGGAGTCGCGGATGTCGACGTCATGCGTGACCCCGGATGGATCCTTGTTGGCGAAGCTGATCGCGAACGGCGCATCGGCGGGTACCTCGAGGGCGGCCGTGTCGTACTGGATGTTGAGTACGCTCAGGGTGAGAACCGTGCCGCTCGGCGCCGGCGCGGGCGTCGCGTTGGCCTTCACGATCAGGGCCTTGAGCCAGGTGTCGTAGTCGGCCGGCGTCAGGGCGATGACCGAGAAGAGCATCCGGCGGTGGCCGGCCCCGCACAACTCGGCACACTGGCCCCGGAAGACCTGGCCGGCTTCGGTTGCATCGACCGTGAATTCGAATCTGTTGGTCTGGCCCGGCACCACGTCCCGCTTGAACAGGAAGCGCGGGACATAGAACGCGTGGATCACGTCCGGGCTGTCCAGGGTGACCTGGACCGACTTTCCGGCCGGGACGGCCATCCCGCCCTCGCCAGTGTCGACGTCATAGACGGGAACCAGTTGCGTCGCGACTTTCGACCCGCTGGCGTCGAGGTACTCGAACTGCCATTGGAACTGGCCGGCAATCGCATGGATCCGGATATCCGGCGAGGCGCTCACCGCGTTGACGCGGTTCAGGCTCTGCCAGGAGATCACGAACAGGAAGAGCACGATCGCGGTCGGGATGACCGTCCAGATGATCTCGACCGTGTTGTTCCCGTGAGTCTGGACCGGGAGTGACGTGTCGCTCGACTTGCGCCTGTAGCGCAGGACGCTCCAGATGATCAGTGCCTCGACGACGACGAAGATCGCCAGGCCAAACGCGAAGACGATGTCGTACAGACCCCGGACGTTGCGTGCTTCCGATGTGGCGGCTTGCGGCGGATAGAGGGAGGCTCCCCAACCGCTCAGGAACACCGCGCCCACGAGCGCGACCAGGATTGCGACCACCAAGCCGGCGACGAGCGCGTCGGGCGCGGGCCGCTTCCTGGGGCTAGTCGACATCGGCTGTCCTCGGGTGTGGAATATGGCGGGCGCCGGCAGAGCGGGACGGTCCCTCCGGCGAGGGGAGCGCGAAACTGGACCTCCCCACGGGGACGGGCCGTTCGACATGATACCCGAGGGCCATAGGTCCGCGCGATGCGCCGGGACGCACCGTGGGACGATAGGCGTGTGAATAGGCGCGGCATCGTTCGCGGGCTCGTGGCGCTGGCCGGCGCCGTCGTCGCGGGAGCCGTCGCCGTCCCCCTGGTGGCGGCCCACGGACCCGCTCCGGATGCGCGCCCCGACGCAGTCAATCTCCTGCTCGGCTGGCAATTCGAACCGCTGGTGGCGCTGCCCCTGCTCATCTCCGTTGTGGCGTGGTGGCGCCTCCTCGCGAGGGTCGATCGGCTCCACCCCGACCATCCCGTTTCCGCCTGGCAGCGCTGGGCGTTCATCGCCGGCCTTGTTGCCATCGCCTTCGCGCTGCTGTCCGGCGTGGCCCGCTACGACACGACCCTGTTCTCGCTGCACATGGTCCAGCACCTGCTGCTGACCCTGGTCGGTCCGCCGCTCATGGCCATGGGTGCGCCCATCACGCAACTGCTGCGCGCGGTCTCATCATCGACCCGAAGGCAGCGGATCCTGCCGATCCTTCACAGTCGCGTCGTGCTGGGGCTGACGCATCCGATCGTCGCCTGGCTCGTCTTCACGGCCGTGATGTGGGGCACCCACTTTTCGCCCCTCTTTGATCTCTCCCTGGAAGATCCCGCGGTCCACGATCTCGAGCACCTGGCCTTCCTGGCGGCCGGGCTTCTGTTCTGGTGGCCGCTCGTCGCCCTGGACCCGGCGCCAAACCGGATGCGGCACCCCGCCCGGATCGCGTACGTCTTCCTGCAGATGCCCCAGAACTCCTTCCTGGCGGTGGCGATCCTGTTTGCCGAGAACCCGCTCTATCAGCACTACGCGACGCTCGGATCGCCGTATGGAATCCTGGCCCTCGACGACCAGCGCCTGGCCGCCGGGATCATGTGGTTCTTCGGCGACGTGATCTTCCTCGTGGCGACTCTGGCAGTCCTGGCCACCTGGATGAGCAGTGAATCTCGATCCACCGACGCAGCCGACCGACGCACGGACCTCGAGCGGGCGACCCTGCGCGAGCGGGAGGAGGCGTTACGGAAGCGACGCGCCGACGTGGCCCCAGATCAGGCTGGAGCCGGCGCGCCCGATCAGGCTGGCACCGGGCCGTCGATCAGCGAGCGGTAGCGCTCCGGGTCCACGTTGCCGCCGCTGACCACGGCGACGACGGTCCCCTCGAGCCTCTCGAGGCCCAGCTCGACCGCATGATGGACCGCGGCGGCCAGCGACAGCGCGCCCGATGGCTCAACGACGAGGCGCGCCTGCTCCGCGGCGAGGCGCATCGCGCTGGCGATCTCGGCCTCCGTGATCGTGATGATCCCGTCCAGCAATCGAGACAGATGGGCGAAGGGTCGCCGGCCGATGGCCTGGGTGCGCGTTCCGTCAGCGATCGTCCGGGCGGTCCGGGGACCATCCCAGCGGACGATCCGGCCGGATTCCAGTGACTCGGCAGCATCTGCCGCAAGCTCCGGCTCCACGCCGATGACCCGGGCCTCCGGGCGCAGGGCTCGAACGGCGACGGCGACACCGCTGGCAAGCCCTCCCCCGCCGACTGGCACGAGAACGAGCGCCAGGTCCGCCACGTCCTCGGCGATCTCCAGGCCGCAGGTTCCCTGACCGGCAATGACCCGGTCATCGTCATAGGGCGGGATCAACACGAGGCCCCGCTCCCGGACGAGGCGGTCGGCCATCTCCTCGCGCGCACCGCTCTCGACCGCGACGGTCACGATCTCGGCCCCATCGGCCGCGACGCGCGCGCGCTTGATCGCGGGAGCGTCCTGCGGCATGACGATCGTCGCCCTGATGCCGAGAAGACGGGCAGCCCGCGCCACGCCCTGGGCATGGTTGCCCGACGAGTGGGTGACGACCCCGCGGCTGCGCGACTCCGCATCGAGCTGGGCCATGGCGTTGTAGGCACCGCGGATCTTGAAGGCCCCGATTGGCTGGAGCGATTCGGCCTTCAGCAGAAGCCGCGGAGGACCGGTCGCGTATTCGACGAGCGGTGTTCGGAGCGCAATCCCGTCGAGTCGCCGGGCTGCGGCTCGAATGTCGTCGATCGTGACGAGTGGCTCCTCGTCGTCGCCCAGCGGCATCCCCGTGGTCGGGTCGAGGACCACGAATCGGGTCACCTCGGGCCGGATCTCGCGCAGTCGATGCAGGTGGCGGCCCACGGAATGGCTTCGAGACGAGCGGCTGCGATGGCCTTGCCGCAGTTTCGGCAGGTGCCGTAGGTCCCTGCATCCAGCTGGGCGAGCGCATCCTCCACGAGCGCCAGCTGCGCACGCTCATGATCGCGAAGGGCAAGGTCGCGCTGCTGCTCGAAGACATGGGTTGCCGCGGCCGCCTGCGATCCGTACGTCATCTGTCCGGGCCCTTCGATCGGTTCACCGAGCGAGGCGCGGAGACGGGCGGCCTCGGCCTCGAGGGCGGCCCGGGTGGCGGATGGCTCCGGAAGGCTGACCATGTGGTGATCCTATCGCGCCGAGCCTCCTCGCGGGCAGCTCTGCCGCCGCGGGCACGCGGGTGAGGTGCTGCCGACGGTCCGGACGAACCTAGATCCGCCCGGCGCCCGAGCTGTCCGTCGTCAGGCGCGAAGCAACAAACACCGGGATCACCGACAGCAGGATCGCAGCGAGGCCGGCGACATTGACCAGCGGGACCTGGTTGGCCAGCCGGAAGCTCTGGAAGATCCAGATCGGGAGCGTGGTGACGCCACCGGCCGTGAAGATCGTGACGATGACCTCGTCAAACGACAGTGCAAAGGCCAGAAGCGCGCCCGCCAGCATCGCCGACCGAATCGCCGGGAAGGTGACCCGCCTGAAGGTCTGCCAGGCATCCGCGCCGAGATCCGCCGAGGCCTCTTCGAGTGACGACCCGGTTCGGCGCACCCGAGCGATGACGTTGTTGTAGACGAGGACGACGCAGAATGTGGCGTGGGCGACGACGATCGACAGAAAGCCGAGGGGAAGTCCGGTCGTGGCGAACGTCGTGCTGAGCGCCATACCGGTCACGATGCCGGGCAGGGCGATCGGGAAGACCACGACGAAGGAAACGGCCTCACGACCGAAGAACTCGTAGCGAGCGACGGCGAAGGCCGCGACCGTGCCCAGCGCGAGGGCGATGCTCGATGCAGCCACGGCGATGCCGATCGAGGTCATGAACGCGGCCCGCAGGCCGGTGTTCTCGATTGCCGCCTCGACCCAGCGGGTGCTGAAGCCGGCGGGTGGCCACGAAGTCGTTCCGCTGGAGTTGAAGGCGTAGGCGATCACCACCACGAGCGGGACATAGATGAAGAGGAGGACGGCCACCGTCGAGGCCCGCAGCGCGAACCGGCCGAGCCAGCGACTCACAGGGACGAAAACGCGCCGAGACGGCGCGCCACCAGCAGGTACACGAGCATCACCCCGAGTGGCGCGAGCGACAGCGCTGCGGCAAACGGGAGATCCGGCGCCCCAAAGTTGAGGAAGATCAGGTTGCCCACGAACTGGGTCGTCGTGATCAGGGACGGCGCGACGTAATCGCCGAGCGTGAGCGAGAAGGTGAAGATCGACCCGGCGGCGAGCGCCGGAATGACCAGCGGGAAGATGACCCGGCGGAAGGTCGTGACGGCACGGGCGCCCAGATCGGACGAGGCCTCCAGGAGCGAGGACGGGATCCGCTCCAGGCCCGCGTACAGCGGCAGGATCATGTACGGCAGCCAGAGGTAGGTGAAGACCAGCCACAGGCCGATTTCGGTCTGGCCGGGGCCGCGCAGGCCCAACGGACCAAGGAGCCAGTTGAGGAGTCCCTCCTCGGACAGGATGAGGCGCCACGAGTAGGCCTTGATGAGATAGCTGGACCAGAGCGGCATCAGAACGGCGACGGCAAGGAGGCCACGGACGCGCGGCGACGCGACGCGCGCCATATAGAACGCGATTGGAAACGCAAGTACCGCGCAGGTCAGGGTCACCGTGGCCGCCATGGTCACCGTTCGCAGGAGCACCGTGCCGTAGAGCGGGGTGGTGAGCAGCTCGACGAAGTTGTCCAGGGTGAACGTCCGCTGGACCAGGCCCGTGAACTCGTCGCGCTGCCAGAACGAGTTGACGAAAAGCACTGCCAGTGAGCCGAGGTAGGCGACGACGAGCCAGGCCACGGGCGCGGCGAGGAGCAGCGCGAGGCGAACGCGTGGCCGAGCGTGCAGCCACGCCGCAAAGCGGCGCGCAATGGATCCCTGGTTGAAGGGTTGGGCTGTCATGTCCAGTTCGAGAGGAGGGCCCGGGCGTGAAACGCCCGGGCCCTCAGTTCATCACCTCGGGCGATCAGCCCTTGATTTCGGTCCAGGCCTTGACCCAGTCGTCAAAGCCCTTGCACTTGACATCCGTGCGGCCATCCACACAGGCCGTTTCCGGGGTCTGCCAGTACCAGACGTCCTTCCAGAAGGCGTCATCGTTGGCATGGAAGAAGTCGCAGTTGTCCTGATCGGCCTGCGACAGCCCACAGGACTTGCTGTTGCCGGGTGCCTCGCCGAACCACGCAGCGATCTGCGCGTTCACCTCGGGCGATACGATGTGGTTGAGCCACTTGTAGGCACAATTGAGGTGGGTCGTCTTGGAGTTGATCATCCACGTGTCGGACCAGCCAGTGGCCCCTTCGACTGGCTTGATCACGTCGACGGGGATGGGCGGATCCTCGGACTGGAGCAGGTAGGTGATGACCTGCCAGGTCGTGCCGATGGTCGCGTCGCCCGACTCGAAGGCCTGCTGCTGCTTGGTGTAGTCAACCCAGTACTGGCTGATGTTCGGCTTCTGCTGCTTGAGCAGATCCACGACGGCCGCAAACTGCGTGTCGTCGAGCGCGTACGGGTTCGTGATCTTGAGATCGGGCTTGGTGCTCATGAGGACGACGGCGGCATCTGCGATGTAGATCGGCGCGTCGTAGACGGACACCTGCTTGCCCCACGAGGGGTTCGCGTCGAACATCTGCGCCCACGAGGTCGGCGCAGTCGCGATCTTGTCGGTCCGCCACATCAGCAGGTTGGAGCCCCGGCCGTGCGGTGCCCCGTAGTGGACGCCGTCAACCGTGTTGTACGGCTTGTCCTTGAGCGCCGGGAAGATGTCGGCGTAGTTCGGTACCAGATCCATGTTGACCGGCTGGACATAGCCGGCACGGACCAGCCGAAGGCTGGCGTCCCCCGAGGCGGAGATGACGTCGTACTTCGTCGGGTTGGTCGAGAACAGGCTGAAGGCCTCGTCCGACGTTCCGAAGACCTGAACGGTTACCTTGCAGCCGGTCTCATCCTCGAATGGCTTGACCCAGTTGACGGCTGGGTCATACGACCCATCCTCCGCATAGCCCGGCCAGGCGAGGACCGACAGCTCCCCTTCGCCGTCCCCGACGGCGGTCGGCAGATCGAACGACGGCGCCGGTGAGGCGCCGGTGCCGCATGCGGCGGCGACGATGGCGACGATCCCGACGATCGCCGCGAGCCTTCCCTTGATCATGTTCCCTCCTCCATGTCCCCGCGTCACCCTTGGACGCGCAGGGCGTGTTCCCGCTTCCAGATCAGACGCACCGGGCGACCCTGCGCCGCAAGCGCCTCCATCGATGAAGTGGCCAAATTCTGCTGGGTCACCACGAGCTCGGCGCCCGCTCCCAGCACGACGACATAGCGAGTTTCGGAGCCGAGGTACACGACGTCGCGAATGGTGCCGTCGGCGGACATCTCATCCGCTTCTACGCTCGCACCCGGCTCCGCCAGGTGAATCTTTTCCGGACGGACCGTGTAGATCCCGCGCTGGCCGATGATCCGCATTGCGACCTCGTCTCGAAGGAGGTTCGACGTCCCGACGAACCCGGCCACGAAAGCGGTCGCCGGGCGCTCGTAGAGGTCCGCCGGAGTTCCGACCTGTTCGATCTTGCCGTGGTTGAAGACCGCCAGGCGATCGCTCATGGTGAGCGCCTCGTCCTGGTCGTGGGTGACGTAGATGAAGGTGATCCCCACCTGCTGCTGGATCGACTTCAGCTCGATCTGCATCTCCTCCCGGAGCTTCAGGTCGAGCGCGCCGAGCGGCTCGTCCAGCAGGAGCACGCGTGGCCGGTTCACGAGCGCGCGGGCGAGCGCGACACGCTGGGCCTGCCCACCCGAGAGCTGCCCCGGCTTGCGCCCTTCGTAGCCTTCGAGCCGGACCATTCGTAGCGCCTCGGTCACGCGATCCACACGCTCCGCCTTGGGCACCTTTCGGACCACGAGGCCGTAGGCGACGTTCTCGCCAACGGTCATATGCGGGAACAGGGCGTAATCCTGGAAGACGGTATTGACGTCGCGCTCGAACGGTGGCTTGCCGGAGACGTCCTCGCCGTGCAGCAGGATCCGGCCACGCGTCGGCAGTTCAAATCCGGCGATCATCCGGAGCGTCGTGGTCTTGCCGGAGCCGGACGGCCCGAGCATCGAGAAGAACTCGCCGTCGGCGATCTCGAGGTCGATGCCGGCGACCGCGACGATGGGAGCACCGGGCCCCGACCCAATCGCCTTGGCAACTCTCCTGCCGGCGGCATCGCCGCCAAACTGCTTGACGACGCCCTCAAGGACGACGGCGGGCATGGAGGCGGGCCGGCTCGCGGACGCGCGGCCTGCGGGTGCGCCGTCGGCGATCGCGGGGCTCGACATGTGCGGTCGTGTTCTCCATACGGTTTCCCGCCGCTGTCTGGCAGCCGGGGATCGCGATTCGAGGCGATGGGGCCGATCGGCATCGGTCCTCGCACGATTGACCCACCCCACGCATGAGCGGGTCGCCGCACTATCCGGTCCGCCGCTGCCGCGTGTCAAGCCAATTCGGAGCGCGACCGACGTAGACTGCGCTGCCGTGCACGCACCATCGACATGTAGAAGCGCCGCGCGCTCCGTCCTCGCCGCCTCCCTAGCGCTGGCCGTCGTCGGGTGCGCAGCGGATCCGGACTCCACACCGGCGATCACCGCCGGCACCGCCGATCAGCCACGGACCGTGATCATCGTGGCCAAGGACTACTCGTACATTCCACCGATCGTGGATCTGGTCCCGGGCGAGCACGTCGTGCTCCAGATCGTCAACGGGGGGCTCATCGTTCACGAGGTCGTGATCGGGGGGATGGGCGTGCAGGACGCCTGGGAGGCGGCCGAGGCGGCAACCATCGGGGCTCCACCGGGCCCGACACCCGTGGTCTCGGTCAGCCCGGATCTGGCGGGGCTGCGAGTGGTGGTCCAGACGGGCCAGCGGGTCGACGTGCCATGGACCGTCCCCCTGACCGCGGGCACGGAGGCCGGCGGTTGGTTCGTTGGCTGCCACATCCCCGGCCACTGGGCGGAAGGGATGGTTGTTCCGGTCCGATTCGTCGGTCGCGAAGGGCAGCCGCTGAAAACGTAGCTGTCGCTCGGAGCGCGCCATGCGGTGGAGGCCGGTGGTACGCTTCGAGCACCTTCAACGGGCGGGCAGACGCGCAGTGACGCGAGAGGAGATTTCGAGCCAATGACCTATGTGATCGCCGAGCCTTGCGTCGACGTTCTCGACCTGTCGTGCGTCTCGGTTTGCCCGGTTGACTGCATCCACTACGAAGAAGGCGTCGATCGAAAACTGTTCATCGATCCGAACGAGTGCATCGACTGTGGCGCGTGTGAACCCGAATGCCCGGTCAATGCCATCTTCCCCGAGGATCAGGTTCCCACCGAGTGGGCAGGCTTCATCCAGATGGATGCGACCTGGTTCACGGATCGCGACGCCGCGCGCGTCGCGGTGGACGCCGCCAAACCGCAATAGCCGGGGGCCGATCCATGGATGATCGGCCTGGGCGCTAGGCCATGCCCTACCGCGGGACATTCGATTGCCTCTGGTGTGGCGCGCACCACGAGGTTCGAGCGAGCGACGATCTGGAGGGCTGGGCCCACCTCTGTCCGGACTGCATCGGGCGGGCGGGCGACAACGAGTTCCTGCGGTTCCGTCTGCGAAATGGGCTGCAGGATCGCGCTACGGCCGCCCGGCCAACCACGGCCCAGCACGGAAGGCCCGACGCCGTTGGGCAGGGCACTTCGAAGCCGCAGGCCCCAGGTACCTGAGTCCTCGCTCGGGTCCATGCCGGCAATGAGCCGAGCGCGTGGCATACTCGCGATGATGTCCCCACTCGCTGAGCGCACGATCGCGACCGTCGGTTCGGGAGTGATGGCCGAAGCCATCATTGCTGGGCTTCTTCGGGGTCGTCTGGTCGAGCCGCAGCGACTGGTCGCGAGCCACCCCAGGGCCGAACGGCGCGACCATCTGACCTCCACACATGGGATCCGGACGGTCGATTCGAACCTCGAGGCGATCGCGGGCGCAGATATCGTGATCCTGGCGATCAAGCCCCAGATGCTGGGCCGGGTCGGCAAGGAGATCAGTGGGAGCCTGCAACCGGGCCAGCTGGTCATCAGCATCCTCGCCGGCGCCACGACGAAGGCTCTGAAGATAGCCCTCGGTCACGATCAGATCGTGCGGAGCATGCCGAATACGCCCGCCCGCCTCGGCCGGGGCATGACCGTCTGGTTCGCGACGCCCCAGGTGACCGCGGAGCAGCGCGGGCAGGCGGCAACCCTGCTCGGTGCACTTGGCGCTCAACTCGAAGTCGATGACGAAAAGCTCGTCGCCATGGCAACAGCGGTCTCGGGCACCGGCCCGACGTACGTCTTCCTGGTCATGGAGGCGCTCATCGATGCCGCCGTCCACCTCGGATTTCCGCGCCACGTTGCCCATGACCTGGTCATCGAGACGCTCGAAGGCAGCACGCTCTTCGCCAAGCAGTCCGGGATGCACCCGGCTGAGCTCCGCAACATGGTGACCTCGCCCGGCGGGACCAGTGCCGCTGCCCTGCACGAACTCGAATCGGGTCGCCTGCGCACGGTCCTGTCCGAGGCCGTCTGGGCCGCCTTCCGCCGGACCGTGGAGCTCGGTGAGCAACTCGAATCGACCCTCGTCCCGGGGGATGGACCGCCGCGTTGATCCGCGCGGGATCCGACCATCGCTCCGGCGCCAGCCTCGTGGAGCGGGCGATGCGTGCCACGCTGCTGGGCCTGTCGCACCGTCGTTCGATCGGGCGACTCGCCACCCGGCTGCCGCTCACCCGGTCAATGGTCAGCCGGT
>JBDTOF010000135.1:0-3521 GCA_039933375.1 Chloroflexota bacterium | reverse complement strand
AACAGGGCGGTGGCCACAACACGGACACCATGATCACGGTCTCCATCGACCCCGCCACCAATCAGGTCGCGATGTTCCAGCTCCCGCGTGACACCGTGGATGTGCCGATCCCGCCCGGACCGGCTCGCAAGATCTATGGAACGGCGTACGCGGGCAAGATCAACTCGTGGTTCGCCGCTGTCCGAAATCGCGCGGACTTCTACCCGGGAACCGACGAGACGCGCGGCTACAACGGGCTGAAGGCCGTGCTAGGCGAACTGTTCGGGATCGAGATCAAGTACTACGTCGAGGTCAATTTCGACGGGTTCCGGCGGATCGTCGATGCACTCGGCGGCGTGACCATCAACGTCCAGGTTCCCGTGGTCGACGACCACTACCCGGCCGGCGGTGGCGCCAACAAGCGCGTCTACATTCCATCCGGCATGCAGTACATGACCGGCGCCGATGCGCTCGTGTATGCCCGCTCGCGGCACGGCTCGAGCGACTTCGATCGTGGAGCCCGCCAGCAACGGGTCCTCCTGTCGTTGCGTCAGCAGACGGATATCGCCCGCGTTCTGCCACACGTCGATGCGCTGGCGTCCGCGCTGTCGTCATCGCTCCGCACGGACATCCCGCGAGACCAGTTCCCGCGACTCCTGGGATTGGCCGAGAAGACGACGTCGCGGAGCGTTCGGTCATACATCTTCACGCCGCCGTACTACCAGACCCAATTCCTCTCAAGCCCGCGTGGATACATCATCGTCCCGAAGGTGAACCTGATCCGGGCCGCCGTCGGCAATGCGTTCAAGGAGGCCGCGGATGGGGGCCAGCACGAGTCCCTCGTGGCCGAAGGTGCGACGGTCTACGTCCTGAATGGCTCGGGGCGGACCGGACAGGCGAGCCGAATGGCCGACTATCTCGAATTTTTGGGAGTTGCGGCCTCGGCGCCCGGTCAGCGACCCGATGTCAGCGGCCTCGCCGCGACGACACTCCGTGTCTACAACGGCGCCGAGCTGACGAAGCCGAAGACCGTCGCCCTGCTCGAGAAGATCTACGGGGTCAAGGCCGAGCTGGTCGATGACCCGGCGGCAACGGCCGACGTCATCATCATCACCGGCCGCAATACGCCCGCCCTGACCCCCCCGCCGATCCCCTGATCCGCACGGCGCCCGTGGCGCCGACCGCGGCGCCCGCGGCGCCGACCGCGGCGCCCGCGGCGCGGCCCGCCGTTTCCTCAGACCTTCTCGGTCACCTTGTATTCGAGGTAGCGGCCGGTCATCAGGCGAGTCTGGGCATCAAGCGCGGGAAGGTTCGAGAAGATCAGGCCGACGACGGGCAGCAGCAGCCACTGAACCCGGCTGAGGACGTTGCGCACGACACCCCACGAGGCGGGCCTGGGCGGCGCGATGCGCTCCTCGACGTACATCAGGACGACGAGGCAGGCGAACGCCCCGGTCAGCAGCCACGAGGCATACAGCGGCAGGTTCTGGCCGAGTGTCGTTTCCGCGAACGCCGGATTCAGGATCAACGGCAGGTTCGACCCGAAGATGATGACGAACGGCGCGATCGCCCAGTTGAGGTGATCGAACCACAGTTCCACCAGTCGCCCGATCCGGACGGACCGCGGGATCTCCGAGTGGATGAAGGCGTTCCGGATGAAGTACGGGATGTCGGTCACGCCCCACGCCCAGCGGCGGATCTGGGTGTACTGCTCCACCAGGGATCGCGGATAGGAGCGGGCCCGAACCGCGTCACCGTAGATCGGCATGAACAGCGGGATGGCGCGGAACTCGCCGGAGTAGCGGAAGAACGACTTCCAGTAGAACCGGCTGTCCTCGGGGATCGCGTCGGTGGCCCAGTAATCCACCTCGTGGATCGTCTGCAGGCTGACCGAATAGGACGAGAAGCTGATGAGCTTCTCGGGCGTCAGCGAGCGTCCCATCTGGACGTGGGTTGCCCCGATCGCCACCAGACGAACGGCCAACGCCGTATCCCACATGTTGTTGTGGAACATCGGAATCGGCTGGTAGAGCCGTCGGAAGCGGTCCGAGTCGGTCAGGAACGTCCAGCTCAGGTAGCCGAAGTAACCGCGGTGGACCCGGTAGTCGGAGTCGAGGTCGGTCACGAGAACCTCGCGCGGATCGAAGCCCCGATCGACCAATTCGCGGTATAGCCAGCGGCCGCCGTACGCCATGGCGCTGCTCTTGCCCACGACGATGCCCGGTTCCAGGGGATCGAGGATGTGGAAGAAGTGGAGGAAGCGATCCCCGAACACGTCGCGAAGCCGGGCCACGTTCTCCCGCCCGGTGGTATCGGTTTCGCGGGTGATGATCGCGATCATCCGGCGGCTCGTGGGCCAGTCGGCCTCGGCCAGGGCCCGGACGGTCTCGTACAGCTTCTCGTAGGGTTCCGTGTGGGTCGGAACGAGCGCGACGTGCCACAGTCGATCAGGGTCCGGAATGGCATCACCACGCCTGGCGACCAGGCGGAGGAGCTCCTTGCGCTCGGTGCGGAGGCGGGCCAACTCCTGGCGGCCACCCTGAGCTGCCAGGCCATTCCCAGCCGCGTCGAGTTCGTCGATCCGACCCGCGATCAGCGGCATCCGCGCCTCGATCACGCCGATCCGCCCCGAGGGATCGCGCAGGGAATACGCCCTTGTCCGCCAGTCCTGGACCGTTGCCACACGCAGGAGGGCGTAGGCCGCGGTGACACCCCCGGTCAGCATGACGGCCCGGTAGAGCCAGTAGACGTCGAACGACAGGACGAACCAGGCGACGAGCTCGGGCCATCGGAAGGACAGCGCCAACCCGGTGATGAGCAGGCCCCAGGTGATCGTTCCGGGCACGATCTCCAGGAGTCGCTGGATCCGTCGAGTACGGTCAGCCGGCCGAAGATCGACGACCGGAGCCGCGAGCGATGAATCCTGCGGAACGGCGGCCGCGCGTTCGATGGCGGCTGGCTCTGCCGCCGCGGACTTGGCCGCCGCGGACTTGGCCGCCTCAGTCACCGATTGGGATCGGGGTGACCCAGTGCGACAGCGCCGGCGTGCGCCCTCGGACGGCGTCGAAGTACGCCTCCCGGATGCGATGCGTGATTGGGCCTACCTCGCCCGACCCCACCGGCCGGTGGTCAAGCTCGATGACGGCGGAGACCTGGACTCCCGTGCCGCACAGGAACATCTCGTCCGCGACGTAGATCTCCGACCGATCGATCGACCGCACCTCGACGGGGATCTCCAGCACCGCTGCGAGATCGAGGATGGCCTTGCGCGTGACGCCTTCGAGAATGTCGTCACTGACCGGCGGCGTGAGCAGGACCCCGTTCCGGATGACGAACATGTTCGCGGCTGACGCCTCCGAGGCGTGCCCGTCGGCCGTGAGGACGAGGGCTTCGTCGAAGCCGTTCAGCTCGGCCTCTGACTTCTGGAAGGCCATGTTGACGTACCCACCCACGATCTTCCCGCGAGCCGGTAGTGCGTCGTCTGAATTCCGGCGCCAGGACGACGTCATGAGCCGGACGCCCTTGTCGATGTCGAGGTAGTT
>JBDTOF010000134.1:0-3311 GCA_039933375.1 Chloroflexota bacterium | reverse complement strand
GCTCGCTAACCTGGTCTCGGACGAGCTTGCCCCGGACCTGCGCATCGGCGGTACCGGCACCCCCGTTGACCGCCTCCAGTGGGACGTCAAGCTCTACCTCGCCCTCAACGGCGCCGTCCACGATGCCGCGATCGCCGCGTGGGGACTCAAGGGCTACTACGACTCCGTCCGACCGATCTCGATGATCCGGTACATGGGTGGCCTGGGCCAGTCGAGCGACCTATCGGGACCCTCGTACGACCCCGAGGGTTTGCCGCTCGTCGCCGGCCTGATCGAGGTGATCACTCCCGGGACGACGGCGGCCGGCCAGCGCCACGCGGGACTGGCAGGCCACGAAGGCGAGATCGCCGTCCGATCGTGGAACGGGAACCCGCCCGATCCGAAGAACGACGTGGCCGGTGTCGGCTGGATCCTCGCCGGTGACTGGGTCCCGTATCAACTCCCGACGTTCGTGACGCCATCTTTCCCGGGCTACGTGTCAGGACACAGCACCTTCAGCCGAGCGGGCGCCGAGGTCCTGACCGCCTTCACCGGAAGCGAGTACTTCCCCGGTGGCGTGAGCGGCTACACGATCAAGGCCAACTCGCTCAAGTTCGAGAGGGGTCCGAGCGTCGATATCCGACTCGAATGGGCCACCTACTACGACGCCTCGGACCAGGCCGGCCAGTCGAGACTGTGGGGCGGGATCCACATCCAGGCCGATGACTTCATGGGTCGGATCATCGGATCGCGATGCGGCAAGGAAGCCTGGGCCCGCGCAGAGCAGTACTTTGCCGGCACCGCGCCCGGCGCATGACCGGCGCGGGTCAGGTTCGGATGACGCAAGGGACCGGATCGAATCGCCGGCCTCGGTCGTCGCGTCAGATCCTGGCTCTCGGAGTTGTCCTGCTCGCCGTGATCGGTGCCGCCGTCTTCGGGTTCTCCGTATGGGAACGCGCGCGCGAGACACCGACGACCGCGCTCGGGCCACCGCACTTCGTCGACGAGACCGAGGCCTCCGGTTTGGCGCAGACCTATGGCGGCAGCAGTACGTTCGCCGTCGGCGGTGGTGTCGCCGTCTTCGACTGCAATGGCGACGGCAAGCCCGAGATCTATCTCGCCGGAGGAGGGGAGCCGGCCGCCCTGTATCGAAATGACAGCCCGGTCGGCGGCAAGCTTCGTGTCACGCAGGTGCGCGACCCGGCCACCGACGTCTCGGGCGTCAACGGCGCCTACCCACTCGACATCGACGGTGACGGAAACGCGGATCTGGTGCTCCTGCGGACCGGCGAGAACGTGCTCCTTCGAGGGCTCGGAGATTGCCGCTTTGAACGAGCCAACGAGGCCTGGGGCTTCGACGGAGGAACCGGCCAGACCACCGCCTTCAGCGCGACATGGGAGGGTCCAGGCCTTCCAACCATGGCATTCGGGAACTATCTCAAGCTCGACGCCAACGGTGAGTCCGGCCTCGAGTGTGACCAGAGCTCGCTCGTTCGACCGGACTCGACGGGCACGAGGTTCGCCGCGGCGGTGCCCCTGGAGCCAGGCTTCTGCACGCTCTCGATGCTGTTCAGCGATTGGGATCGATCCGGCCGCCGGGACCTGCGGGTCACCAACGATCGTCACTACTACGCCGACGGGCAGGACCAACTCTGGCGGGTCGCCGCCGGCGAGGCCCCGCGCCTGTATGGAGCCGCCGACGGTTGGGTCTCGATGCAGATCTTCGGTATGGGTATCGCCAGCTACGACGTCACCGGCGATGGCTACCCCGATCTGTACCTCACCAGCATCGGTGACAACAAACTTCAGACGCTGACCAGCGGGCCCGGCCAGCCGACGTATCGCGACATTGCCCTGAAGCGTGGCGTCCTCGCGTTCCAGCCGTTCACCGGCGGCGATGAGCGGCCCTCGACGGCCTGGCATCCGGAGTTCGCGGACGTCAACAACGACGGATTCATCGATCTGTTCGTGTCGAAGGGGAACATCGAGGAGGTCCCCGAGAACGCGACGAAGGACCCGAGCAACTTGTTCATCGGGCAGGCGGACGGGATGTTCGTGGAGGGGGCCGAAGCAGCCGGGATCGTCGACATGGCTCGCAGTCGCGGGGCAGCCCTCGCCGACTTCAATCTCGACGGGCTGCTCGACCTCGTGGCCGTGGATTTCCGCGAGCCGGTCAGGCTGTGGCGAAATGTCGGCACCGGGGACGCGGGTGCACCCGGGCCTCTGGGACATTGGCTCGCCCTCAAGCTCCGCCAGCCCGGTTCGAATCGTGACGCCATCGGTTCGTGGATCGAGGTCAAGGTCGGGGACGTGACCCTCCGGCGCGAGGTGACCGCCGGTGGTGGGCACATCGGGGGCCAGCTCTCGTGGATCCACTTCGGGCTCGGACCAGCGAGCCGCGCGCATGTTCGCGTCCAGTGGCCCGATGGCGAGATCGGGCCCTGGATCGACGTCGCCGCGAACGGATTTGACCTGATCGATCGCGACGCGACCGCGGCGGAACCGTGGGTGCCGCTCGGGCCGTGACTCCGCGTCGGCCGCTTCGGGCAGGGCGGATACGCGGCTGAGGTCGATGAAGGGGAACGCCGCGTCCCCAGGAACATCAGCGTGCTTGCCGTGAACCGGGATCACCGCTACGGTTTGGGTCCCCGGCCGGAGAGGCTGGCCGCGGATCAAGCCCTCTGGAGGTATGAGTGGTCGATCGCGTCGAGCAGCTGATCGGAGCCGCCGAGGAGCGCTGGAAAGCCGGGTGGTCGTCGGGGCCAACCCGTCTCAGGTGGAGGTCGCTCCCACCGCAGGCGGGGGACGCCGCACCGGACGCAGTGCTGCTGGACCACGCTGGGTCCCGGGTCCAGCTCTCCTCGATGTGGGCGGAACGGCCGATGCTCGTGATGTTCTGGCGGCACTTCGGCTGCTCGTGCGGCATGGATCGCGCAGCTCGGCTCCGCGACGAGCTTGCGGACTACCGCGCTGCCGGTGGCGACGCGGTCATCATCGGCCAGGGTGAGCCCGAGCGCGCCGCCCGCTACCGCGAGCACCAGCAACTCGACGTTCCGATCCTGTGCGATCCCGACCGCGCGACCTACGAGGCGTTCGGCCTGCTCCAGGGCACGGCTGCGCAGGTCCTGTTCGACGCTCCGGACGAGTTTCTGCGCTGCGAAGCGCAGGCCGGCCTGGACCTGGCGGCTGGTCGGCACGGTACCGACCGCGCCCTGGTGGACGACCCGTGGCAGCTACCAGGGGAGTTCGTCGTCGGCACCGATGGCGTGATCCGGTCCACCCATCGGTATAGCTGGTGCGAGGACTACCCGGATCCGCGCGTGCACGTCGCG
>JBDTOF010000133.1:0-2764 GCA_039933375.1 Chloroflexota bacterium | reverse complement strand
GGCCGTCCGCTCGCCGATCATCAGGTTGTACTTCTTGCGGATGTACGAGGCGATGTGCTCGTCGAACTTGTTGCCGCCGACGCGCAGCGAGGTCGACACCACGATCCCGCCGAGTGCGATGACCGCGATCTCGCTGGTCCCGCCGCCGATGTCGATGATCATGTTGCCCGACGGTCCGCTGATCGGGACGTTGGCCCCGATCGCCGCTGCCAGGGGCTCCTCAATGAGGTAGGCCTCCTTGGCCCCGGCCTTGAGCGCTGCGTCACGGACGGCCCGCTTCTCGACCGACGTCACCCCGGCCGGGACACTGATCATGACCTCGGGGCCGCCGAACATGAACTTGCCACCGGTGGCCTTGTTGATGAAGAAGCGGAGCATCGCTTCGGTGATGACATAGTCGGCGATGACGCCGTCCTTCATCGGCCGGATGGCGGTGATGTTGCCGGGTGTCCGGCCGATCATCTCGCGCGCTTCCGCACCGACGGCGAGGATGCGGTTGTCGTCGTCGACCGCCACGACGGACGGTTCCTGGATGACGATGCCCTTGCCTTCGACGTGGACGAGGACGTTGGCGGTGCCGAGGTCGATGCCGATCTTCATGAAGGTGTGCTGGGATCCCCCTCCTGGACGCGCTCGATCCGGGCGCCGAGATCCAGGAACTTGGCTTCGATGTTCTCATACCCGCGACGGACATGGTGTCCGCCGTGGATCGTGGACGTTCCCTCGGCCGCCAGGGCAGCGAGGATGAGCGACGCGCCGGCACGCAGGTCGGAGATCTCCACCTCAGCGCCGAGAAGATGCGACGGCCCCTCGACGATGGCGTGGTGCGCATCCGGGAGCTCGATCGAGGCGCCCATCTTCCGGAGCTCCGTCATCCACTCGAGTCGATCCTCGAAGATCGCTTCATGGACGGTGGAGCGGCCGTTCGCCTGGGTCAGGAGCACGCTCGTCGGCGGCTGGAGATCCGTCGCCAGGCCAGGGTAGGGCGCCGTTTCGAGGTCGACGGGCTTGTACGCGCCCGGCCCCGTGATGGTCGCGTCGACAGTCAGCGAGTCGGTGCCACATTCCACCGAGACGCCCATGGAGCCCAGGATCTGGACCAGGGCGTCGAGATGGTCGCAGCGAGCCCCCTGCATCGTCACCCGGCCGCCGGTCATGGCCGCGGCAACCGCGAACGTGCCCGCCTCGATCCGGTCCGGCACGACCTTGTGGTCCGCGCCGCGGAGCCGCTTCTTGCCCTGGACCTCGATCGTATCGGGGGCTGTTCGCTGGACGTCGGCGCCCATCTTGCACAGGAATTCGATCAGGTCGTCGATCTCCGGCTCCTGGGCCGCCGGGCGGATCACCGTGTGCCCGTCGGCGAGCGTGGCGGCGAGCATCGCGTTCTCGGTGCCCATGACGGTCACGAACGGGAAGGTCACCTCGGCCCCGCGAAGGCGTCCAGGAGCCTTCGCGTAGTAGTAGCCGTATCGATAGTCCACTTCGGCGCCGAGGGCCCGCATGGCGTCCACGTGGAGGTCCACCGGCCGCCGTCCAATCCGGTCGCCGCCGGGGTTGCTCATGATCGCCTCGCCGAAGCGGGCCAGGAGCGGTCCGAGGAGCATGAAACTCGCCCGCATCTTGGCCGCCGCCTCGAGCGGGACGAACAGCCAGTCAACGTCGCCGGCGGAGATCTCGTAGGTATTGGGCGCGGGATGGTCCACGACCACGCCAAGGTCGCGCAGGGTGTCGGCCATCGCCCGGACGTCCTCGATCTCCGGGACATTGGTGAAGCGGCAGCGCTCGCCGGTCAGGACGGCTGCAGCCAGCAACTTGAGCGCCGCGTTCTTGGCGCCGGCCACCGGCACCGTCCCGTTCAAAGCGACACCACCGGTCACGCGAAATGCTTCGCGCATCACCGGCTGCGGTGTGTACTCCCAGTGGAACAGTCGGGGTTCAGCCACGTGATGCCTACCCGCGACGGTGGCGGGGACCTTCGCGATGTCGTCGCTCGGCTACGCGCTGGCGGAGCAGGGCGACCTGGAGTGCAGCACGGGCCGCGGACAGATCGGCACCCTCGTGGAAGCCGCCTTCCAGCGCCTTCTCGGCCTCGACTCGAGCGGCGGCGGCCTTCTCGAGGTCGATGTCGGCGGCCATGTCGGCCATCTCGGCCATCACCACGACCTTGTCCGGCCGAACCTGGAGGAAACCGCCCGCGATGGCGAACGTCTCGATTTCGCCATCCTTGCGGATCTTGAGTTCCCCGACCCCGAGCATCGAAACGAGCGGGGCGTGGTGGGGAAGGATCCCGAGCTCCCCCTCGCTGCCGGGCAGGACCACGGCATCGACTGTGTCGCTGTAGGCCAGCTTCTCGGGTGTCACGATCTCCAGGAGCAGCGTCATGCGATCAGGCTTCCAGCTTGGCCGCGTTGGCGCGGACGTCGTCGATCGTGCCGGCCAGGAAGAAGGCCTGCTCTGGCAACGTATCGACGTTGCCGTCGAGGATCTCCTTGAACGAGGCGACCGTGTCCTTGATCGAGACGTAGATGCCGGGTCGCCCGGTGAAGACCTCGCCGACGAAGAACGGCTGGCTCATGAACCGCTGCAGGCGCCGCGCCCGGGCAACTGTTGCCTTGTCGTCCTCGGACAGCTCGTCCACCCCGAGGATGGCGATGATCTGCTCGAGGTCCTGGTAGCGCTGCAGGACTCGCTTGGTCTCCTGGGCCACGTCGTAGTGCTCCTGGCCGACGATGAGCGGATCCAGGACGCGCGAGGTCGAGGTCAG
>JBDTOF010000132.1:0-1663 GCA_039933375.1 Chloroflexota bacterium | reverse complement strand
GGAGATCCTGGTCGACTTCGGGTTCCGGTTGCCTTCGGCGCTCGACAATCGCCCGCTCACGTTCGAGGAGTTTGAGGCGACGGTCCACCAGGCGGTCTACATGTCTGCAACGCCGGGACCATACGAGCTGGAACGGAGCGAGCAGATTGCGGAGCAGCTCATCCGGCCGACGGGGATCGTGGATCCGATCATTCACGTCCGGCCGACCGAGGGCCAGATCGACGATCTGATGGAGGAGATCCGAAAGCGGGTCGAGCGCGGCGAGCGGTCCATCGTCACAACGCTGACCAAGCGGATGGCCGAGGATCTCGCGGACTACCTGCGCGAGCTCGGCGTCAAGGTCCAGTACCTCCACGCCGAGGTGGACACCCTGGAGCGTGTTGCCATCCTGCGTGACCTCCGACTGGGCGTGTACGACGTCCTCGTGGGGATCAACCTGCTGCGCGAGGGGATCGATCTGCCCGAGGTCACGCTCGTCGCGATCCTCGACGCCGACAAGGAGGGCTTCCTGCGGAGTGCCTGGTCGCTGATCCAGATGACCGGTCGGGCGGCCCGGAACATCGGCGGCGAGGTCGTGATGTACGCCGATCGGATCACGGAATCGATGCGCGTGGCGATCGATGAGACCAATCGGCGTCGGGCCGTCCAGGAGCGATACAACACCGAGCACGGGATCGAGCCACGCACGATCATCAAGGGCATCCGGGATCTCAACGACCAGCTCCGGACCGTCGCGGAGGGCACGGTCGTCTACACCTCGGAGCGCGAGGCCCGCGATGCGCGGCTCGTCCAGATGGACAACCGCAAGGTCGAAGAGCTGGTCAAGCGGATGGAGACCGAGATGCGGGCTGCTGCCAAGGAGCTTGAATTCGAGCGTGCGGCTGCCCTGCGGGACGAGATCCAGCAGATCCGGTTCCGCGTCCTGAACGAGGACCAGTCCGCGGTCGTGGCGCGGGCCGCGGAGGTCGCGGGTAAGGCCCGCCCGGCGTCCCATCGTCGCCCCGGGGCACCGGAAGAACCGCTGGGCCCGGCGTTCGAGGTCTCCTCGGTCACGGTTCTGCCGGCCGGCGTGGACCCGGGGGTCGTGGTGGACGACGAGGACGGCGGCGCCGACGAGGACCGCGGAGCCGACGGGGACGGTGGGGCCGACGCGGACGGCGGGGTCGACGGCTCGCTCGGTACAGCGGCGGACTGGCTGCCGGGGATCCGCGATGAGCACGAGGATCAGGCGGGTTCGGCGGCGCGGCGCCTCGACCGGCCTACCTGGGACCGCACCGTGACGCCGAACATCCGCAAGCGCACCGGCTCGCGCCCGACCAGGCGCCGCTGAGGGTCGAGTCCGCCGCTGATGGCCGAGGGCCGCCAGTTGAGGGCTTTAGTCCGCCCGCCCAAGTCCGCCCACCGAAGCCCGCTCATACCCGAAGTCCGCCCGCCGCCGCCCATGCCCGCCGCCCGAGGGCCCAGCCCGCCGGCCTAGTCCGCCCGCCGGCCTCAGCCCGCCGGCCACATGTGCTCCGGGAGCACAACTCGACCAAGGCCGTGCCTGGAGGATCAGTCTTGCGCCCGCCGGGGCCGTTTCTACCAACAGTTGGTGGCTGGACTGTGTCCGTAGCGAAACAAACGGCCGCGATGCGGCATCGAGACCCGCGCGGCCAGCCGCACG
>JBDTOF010000131.1:0-1730 GCA_039933375.1 Chloroflexota bacterium | reverse complement strand
GCCATCCGACGGCCCGGGATGGGACCGCGGCTCCCGCTCCAGCCGCGGCCGTCGTCCTGATCCGGGCCGGCCAGGGCGGATTCGAGGTCCTGCTCACGCGGCGGCCGCCCACGATGGCCTTCGCGGCCGGCATCCACGTCTTTCCGGGTGGTCGCGTCGATGCCGCCGACGAGCGTGCCGATCACGAGCTTGCCGACGGGCTCACCGCGGAGGAAGCGGCGCATCGCCTGGGAAACACGCTCTCCGCGCCGGCGGCCCTGGCCCATCACGTCGCGGCTGTCCGCGAGACACGCGAGGAGACCGGCATCACCGTGACGGCCGTCGAACTCGTCCATCTGACCCGCTGGGTCACGCCGCCCGGACTTTCCCGGCGGTTCGACGCTCGATTCTTCGCGGCGCTCGTCCCACCCGGGACCGAGGTCGTCCATGCCTCGCCGGAGATCGATCAGGCCGAGTGGATCAGGCCCGAGGAGGCCCTTGCTGCCGCCGCCGCGGGGCGGCTTGCGTTGCTCCTGCCCAGCATCGTCACCCTTCAACAGCTGCTGCCAGTCCGGGATCGCCGTGATATCGAGGCGGCATTCCGTCCGGGCCGGGCGCTCCGCCCACCGTCAGTCGGCCCGTTCGTCGACGGACTCGCTGAGATTGATCAAGGCTGGGCCGCCGGCATTCCCGGTCGCCGCGCCACCGGCTGGCTCGTCGGGACGAAGGATCTGGTCCTCGTCGACCCCGCCGATCCGACCGGTGAGACGGCGGAGGTCGTGGATGCAGCGGTAGCGGCACACGGTGCCCGCATCGTGGGCATTGCGCTGACGGGACCGGAACCGGAGTGCGCGGCCGGTGTCGAAATCTACGCCGCTGGTCGCGGCCTCCCGGTCGTCGCGGGAACTGGCGGTGACACGTTCGCCCCCTACCCGGTGCAGATCCTGGGCCATGGCGACCGTGTCCCATTCGGGGACCAGCCGCTTACGGTCGCCCTATCGCCCGCAGGAAGGGCCGCGGGTCTCCACGACGTGGGAGGTGCCTATCGCCTTCGAGATCGGCGCGTCCTGCCGGGTTTCGCCGGTCGACCACGCGCCTGACGCTCGTCTCGTGATGTCGGGACGGCCGGGCGACCGGTGACACGGGCCGCTCGCCAGGACGCAATGAGCACGAACCACTGGCGCATCCGAAGAAGCAGGACGGCAGCCACTGCGTGTGCGACTCCGAGGAGCGTCGCGACCGGTTGCCCGAACGCCGCGAGATAGACGATTGCGAACAGACCCGCCAGGTTCACGGCGGCGAGCCAGCCACGCCCGGTCCTGATGGCAATCCCGAGGAGCGCCGAGGCCAGATAGAGCAGAGCCGCCACCGCAACGATGGGACCCTTGGCGGGCAGTCGGCCGGTGATGACGAAGTCGCCGATCAGGAGCTGGGCGATCCCGAACAGGCCCCCGAAGACGAGGAGCGCGGCGACCGCATCGAGAGTGGCTGGGCGGGATGGCGCAAGGCCCTCGACGGCTGGACCGGGCGGATCACCGCCCGGAGTGCTCACTGCTGATCCGGGTCCGCTGGGTCGTCCTGGCCGATCTTCATGGACTTCGCCTCATCCCGGGCACCCTTCACGCCGCGGCCCAGTACCCGTCCGAGCTGCGGCAGCGTCTTCGGTCCGCGCCACACCAGAACGACGATGAGGACGATGACGAGGATGACGGCGGTATCGGTCACGGGGCGATGGTACCCGACGCCGGACC
>JBDTOF010000130.1:0-2273 GCA_039933375.1 Chloroflexota bacterium | reverse complement strand
GGATCGTAGTGGTAGATCCCTTGCCGGACGAGGTTCGTCAGGAAGAACCCATTGACCCCCTCGTCGTTATGGAACGGATTGAGCGCTAGCGCCGGGAGACGGAGCGCGGCGGCCGCGAGCAGGATGCCGAGCGCAATCGGCACAAACCATCGATCGATCGGATTCGGCTTGGACGACGACGAAACCCGGTCCTCGACCCTGGGCGGGTCGGCGGCGATCGGGCGTCCCGCAACCGCTGGCTGGGCACTCTGATCCAAAGCCGAGGTTCCACTTGAATTCGGCGTCCCTTCGGATCGGGGGCGGCGGCGGTTACGGTTTCGCGACTTCAAGCAGCTGGTACTCACCAACGGATGCAATGACAGGGAACTGCGCCAGGAAGGCCCCGTTGGGGGCAACCTCACGCCGTTCCTGTGGCCCCAGAACGATATACGTGGCTCCTGTCTGCTGGAGGAGAGTTTCGGCATCCTGGCCGCCCGCGTAGATAGCCCGAAGGTCCCGATCCCGGTCTGTGTACGGAAGACCATTCGACCAGAGCCATCCGGCATAGCCCATGACGACGGGGCGGCCGGTCAGGTACACGGGAGTGTCGAACACGGGCGCCGTGAGGATCACTGCGCCTGGGGGTGTCTTCGTCTTGATCATTTCCGCGAATGAAATGGCGTCACGATCAAATTCTCGATAGGCAGGCCCGATCGTGGCGCGCGCCAGATCGAGGGCCCCGGCGGCCAGGAGCACCACGGTCAGAGCAACCGCGCCCACCTTGTAGGCCGGGCGGCCCGCCCAGGCTCGAGCCAGAACGAGGGCCACGATGGGCACCGACCCCAGCCACCAGTACCAGAGGATCTTGATGTTGTCCCAGATCCAGGGCGCCAATCGGAATATGTTCGCAGCCACGAACCAGACCAGGAAGGGCATCGTATAGAGCAGCAACTTGCGAGGCAGCCGATGCCGGCCGCGCCAGGCAAACCCTGAGATCAGCAGCGGGATGAAGGCGCCAGTGTTGGCGAACCAGAACCAGATCGGGTCCGAACTTCCCCGGTCCCAGCCGACTTGGATGCCAAAGAAGCCGGACAGGCTGGTCTGGCTGCCATGGGCCGTCCACGCCAGGATCGGAAGCGCGATCGCAAGGGTCGCGACCACGTAAATGCCCCACGCGCGCCATCGGCCCTCCCTCCACTGGGTGAAGAAGAGGCCCAGCAGGAACGCGGTGCCGAGCACCACGGCGAAGGTGTAGGCGTGGACGATCGGCAAGACGCCCGTCAGGACGCCGGCGACCAGCATCCTCGCAAGGCCGGGTGACGCCCGCCATCGCTGCTCGCGAGAAGCAACCGGCTCCGAGATCTGATGCCACAGGAGTCCCAACACGATGACGGCCAGCCCAGCCGCGAGGAGCAAGCCGCGCTGAGGGATGAGCAGCGTCGTGATGGCGTTCCCAAACCGGAACAGGCTGTCTGATCCGATGGTGTAGCGCGCATCGGAACCGGCGAATGCGGCAATGACCCCACGCTCGCCGACGCGTGCCTGATCGATCAGCATCATCCACCCCAGTCCGCCGCTGCAGACAACCAACAGCGGCGAGAGGCGAGCGGCGACCGCATTCCGAGTGATGTCCCTGACCCAGCGATGGATTAGGACGAGCAGCGATCCGAGCAGGACGAGCGTGACCAGAAACATGCTTTGGACGAGCGACAAGCCTGACGTGACGAAACTCGCAGCGAGGAAGTCCGCAAGGTAGTGGTAGGAGAAACCACTGCCAGCAAAGAACGGGTTTTGCGGCGGGAAGTTCTGGCCGTATGCAAAGCTGGCACTGATTTGAGCGTGGTAGGGCAGATCGCCGAGGTTATTGACGTTGCCGATATACAGCCCGTCGGCCGTCTCGAAAAACGTTCGATCTGCGATGAGCCAGACGCCGATACCGAGCGTCGCGCCATAGATGAGAGTCCACAGAGTGGCGCGCGACGGAGACTGGATACCCGACACCAGCCGAAGCCGCGCCTGCCGGATGTCCGACCGGATCGCCACCCGGACCTCGCGTTCACGGAGCAGGGATGCAGGCAGGAGCGTCAAGGTCGCAGCAGCTCCGAGTGCCGCCGGACCCATGCCGAGAATCGAGGCCAAAACGAATCCAAGGAACGCGAACGTCGTGAGCCCGACCACGCAACCCGTAGCCAGCCGAGCATAGCCGGGAGACCGTCGGTCGAAGCCGTACGTCGCGATCGTGCCGCCGGCTATGGAGGCGACGAGGAGGGCGAGGGCCGGCATCACCGCCTCGC
>JBDTOF010000129.1:0-3503 GCA_039933375.1 Chloroflexota bacterium | reverse complement strand
CAGCAGATCCACGACGACATCGCGTTCAATCGCGTCGAGGCGTTCATCCGGGGCGAGGACAACGAGACGCTCGTCGGGACCGAGGTTCCGACGGTCCGCAAGTTGCGCAAGATGGCCGGATCGAAGGCGAAGGTCGCCGCCGCCGCGAAGTGACGGATCGAGAGCGCCGACTGGAGGCACCACATCGACGCCTTCAGTCGGGTTCGCCCTTCTTCGAACGAGCGGTTGTCGCGGGCTACAAGGCGTTTGCCTGGCTGATCTCGCACATCCCGCCGGCGATTCCGCGTGCCGTTCTGGGCCGCGCGGCGCAGCTCTCGTACCTCCTCTGGCCGAGCAAGCGGCGCTGGTCCAATCAGAACTTCGGGCACGTGCTCGGTCTCTCGCCGAACCACCCGCGGGTTCGACTCACGGCCCTGGCGGCGTATCGGCTGTATGGCCGCTACGTGGTCGAGCTGGCCCGCCTGCCGATGCTCGCCCGCGAGCACGCCGATGAACTTGTCAGTGGTGCAAACCTGGACGCCATCCACGAGATCTGGGTCGAATCAAAGGGTGGACTGATCTTCACGCTCGGCCATCTCGGCAACAACGAGGCCGTCGCGGCCGGCGTCGCGTCACGCGGCTGGCCGATCAGCGTCGTCGCCGACGACTCGTCCTTTCCTGGCCTGTTCGAGGAGTTTCGTCGAACGCGGGAGCAATGGGGCGTCCACGTCATCCCGTGGCGCAACCTGCGGGAGATCTACTCGGTACTGCGGCAGCGCGAGATGCTCGCCCTCCTGATCGACTGGGGCTATCGGCCTGACGGCATCCCGGTGCGCCTGTTCGGCGCCTGGACCACGCTCCCCGCAGGTCCCGCCACGCTGGCCGCCAAGACGGGGTCCCGGATCCTGCCGGTGACGCTGCACCGCAATCCGGACGGAAAGACCTTCTCCATCACCTGGGCGGACCCGATCGAGGTGGTCGGCTCTGACCCTGCCTCGCTGCAGCGGGCGACCCAGGCAATGGCCGATGCCTTCGAGGCAGCGGTGCGAGCGGCGCCGGACCAGTGGTACTCGTTCAAGCCGATCTGGCCGGCCGATCCGGCCGAGTCGGCGGTGCTCGAGGCCCGCGCCCGGACGATGCTGAGCGGTGACCGGTCCTCGATGGCCCAGGAGTCCGCGTGAGCCCTGAGACCGAATCCGTGCCCGGCGCGGCACCTCCTCCGGCGGGCCGAGGGACGCCGTTCCAGCGACTTCGAGCCGGCCTGCTGGCGCTGGTCGCGCGGGCCCTGATCGCGATTCCGGAGGGGCCGGTCGACGCGATCGGCGAGGCAGCCGGCGAGCTCTGGTATCGAATGACGCCAGGTCGTGCCGCGCGGGCGAGGCGGAATTTCCAGCGCGTGGCGAGCCACCTGGTAACACGCGGTCTCGCGAACGCGGCAACACAGGCTGCCGCCGAGGATCCGGCCGCGCTCGAACGCCTGGTCCGTCGCGCGTTCCGTCAGGCGGCGCGCTACTACCTCGACATGGTCCGCCTGCCCGGGCACAGCGCCGATGAACTGGAGTCCCGGTTGATCATCGAGACCCCGGACACCGTGGCCGATGCCTTCGACGAACCCGGCCCCAGGGTCTTCGTGTCGATGCATTTCGGAGCGGTCGAGTATCCGGCGCTCTTCGCCGTCGCCCGGACCGGGCGCCACGTCGTCGCTCCGATGGAGACGCTGGCAGATCCCGCGCTCCAGGCATGGATCGAGCGCACTCGGGGTTCTGTCGGGGTCGATATCGTGTCGTTGCGCGATGCACGCCGGGCGCTGACCCAGGCCCTGACCGAAGGCCGCGTCGTGGGCATGGTGGCGGACCGCAACGTCGCTGGCGGCGCGATCGACGTTCCGTTCTTCGGCGCCCTGGCCCCCCTCCCGATGGGGCCTGGCCTGTTCGCGATGGAGGCCGGCCTCCCGATCTGGGTGGCGGCCGTACGGCGGGCCGGCGGCGGTCGCTACCGGGGCCAGCTCAGGCGGGTCGACATCCCGACCGCGGGACTGCGCCGGGCCAGGCTCGTTGCTGCGATGACCAGCGTCGCGCAGGCCATGGAGGAATCGATCGCCGCAGCGCCGGAGCAGTGGTGGTCGGCGCTCGCGCCCATCTGGCCGGATCTGGATCCCGAAGCAGCGACCGGGACCGGGCACCTGGAAGGGGCCGGCCGATGACCGAGCGGCTGGGTCGTGCCGATCTCCACATCCACACGCTGGCCTCGGATGGCACGGCCGGGGCGATCGAGATCATCGAGCACGTCGAGCGTTCGACTGATCTCGATGTGATCGCCATCACGGATCACGAGCGGATCGATGCGGCCCGCGCCGCACAGGTCGTAGCGCGCGACCGGGGCTTCCGGGTCGAGGTGATCGTCGGGGAGGAGATCACGACGCTTGGCGGCCACCTCCTGGCGCTCTGGATCGACGCACCGATCCGTCCGTTCCGTTCGCTGCGCGCCACGATCGCGGCGATTCACGACCAGGGCGGCATCGCCATACCCGCCCATCCGCTGGTTCCGTACCCGCTGTGCGCCCAGGGGTTCGTTCTGCGTCGGCTGCTCGCGGACGAACCGCGCTATCGGCCAGACGGGATCGAGGCCTTCAATCCGACCGCGCTCGGGCGTCCCGGGCGCGAGCGAGCCGTTCGCTTCGCCGAGGAATTCGGCCTGGCTCGGATCGGCAACTCGGATGCCCACGCGCTCGAGGCGATCGGCGTCGGCCATACGACGTTTCCGGGTCGGAGCTCGGTGGACCTCCGGGCCGCCGTCGAGGCCCGGACCACGCATGAGCACGGCGCCTTCCACGGGACGACGGACCAGCTGGGCATCTTCCAGGCCCAGCTCCGCAAGTACGGACGGGACGCGCGGGCCAATCTCGGGGGCCGAATTCGGCGCGATGGTTCCGGCCGAGACCTCGGCTATCCCAGCGATGTCGGCAGGGCAGAATCGACGGATGTCCGCGCCAGTGAGGGCGAGCAATGAAGATCGGGCTTGTCACACCGTATGTCTACCCGCTCCCAGGCGGGGTGAATCAGCACGTCCGCTACCTCTACGAGAACCTCCGGCTGCGGGGCCACGACGTCCGGATCATCACCAGCTCCCACGGACTCCAGCGGGCATCCCAGGGCGACGTGATCCGGATCGGGAAGGGGTTCTCGATGCCGGCCAACGGCTCGATGGGCACGATCACGCTGTCGCCCCGTTACGTCTCCCAGGTCCGGACAGTGCTCGAGCGCGAAGACTTCGACCTGCTCCATTTCCACGAACCGTTCGTCCCATTCCTCTCGCTCATCGTCCTCGGCTTGTCGACGAGCGTGAACGTGGCGACCTTTCATGCCTACGGTGGTTTCTCCCCGGCCTACGAATTCGGATCCAAGGTCATGGGCTCGTACGCGAACCGCCTCCACGGCCGGATCGCCGTCTCGGCGGCGGCCCGTCACTTCATCGACCGTTTCTTCCCGGGTGACTACAAGGTCATTCCCAACGGCGTCGACATC
>JBDTOF010000128.1:0-6948 GCA_039933375.1 Chloroflexota bacterium | reverse complement strand
TCGCTCTTGAAGATGCCGGAGCCGACGAACACGCCCTCCGCGCCAAGCTGCATCACCAACGCCGCGTCGGCAGGGGTCGAGATGCCACCGGCCACGAAGTTGACGACCGGCAGTCGCCCATCCGTGGCGATCTGCCTGACCATTTCGTAGGGAGCCTGGAGCTCCTTGGCCGCAACGAACAGTTCGTCCTCGCGCATGCCCTGGAGGCGCCGGATCTCGGCCAGTACGTCGCGCAACTGGCGAACCGCCTCGACCACGTTGCCGGTCCCGGCTTCGCCCTTGGTCCGCATCATCGCGGCGCCCTCGTTGATCCGACGGATCGCTTCGCCGAGGTTTCGGCAACCGCACACGAACGGAACCTTGAAGGCGTGCTTGTCGATGTGGTTGGCCGGGTCAGCCGGGGTCAGCACTTCGGACTCATCGATGTAGTCGACACCGAGCGCCTCGAGGATCTGCGCCTCGACGAAGTGGCCGATCCGGGCCTTGGCCATCACCGGGATGGTGACTGCGTCCATGATGCTCACGATCATCTCGGGATCGGACATCCGGGCGACGCCGCCGGCGGCGCGGATATCGGATGGCACGCGCTCGAGGGCCATGACGGCCACGGCGCCGGCATCCTCGGCGATCTTCGCCTGATCAGCGGTGACGACATCCATGATGACGCCGCCCTTGAGCATCTGGGCGAGACCCTTTTTCGTTGTCCAGGTAGAGGTCTCGACGGTCATGGTGGGACTGCTTCCTCGGGTCCTGCTGCGGGGTTACCGGTCCGCCAGCCTCGGGGTCCTCGCCCGTTCGAGCCGGCCGGTTCGCCGTAGCGCGGCGCGATTATCTCACGGGCGCGCTCGGACTCCGAATCTGCTGACAGCTCCGCGGTGCGGGCGATCGCCCCACGACGGCCCCCGTGGCCGAGGCGGCGGTCGCTCCGCCGATCGTCTGGGGCAGCGGTCCCTCCGGCGGATCGACGCTCCCTATATTCCGCGCCAGAATGGAAGGCGGCAGCCGGTTCTGACCGGCGCCTCGCGACGTGCATGCAACTCGTCACCATGCGGAGGCCGACTCGACGATGCGCCTGCGTCTCCTCGATCTCGGCGGCGTTCCCGGCGTCCGCAGCCAGGCCGTCTACCACGCGCTGTGCGACAGCGTGACCGAGGGCGGACCAGACACCCTGGCCATCATGTACCCCACCAACCCGTATGTCTCCGTGGGCTTCCACCGCGACCTCGAGACGGAGATCGACACTGGGTTCTGCGCTTCACGCGATCTGCCCGTCTATCGCCGGCGGGTCGGCGGGGGCACGGTCTATCTCGACAGGGACCAGGTGTTCTTCCAGCTGATCGTCCACGAGCGACACGCGCGGATGTCGGTCGAGCGCGCCTATGGAACGTTTCTCGAGCCGGCCGCATCGGCCTATCGCACCCTCGGTGTCGCCGCGGCGCGGATGGGCGTCAACGACCTCGCGATCGATGGACGCAAGCTGAGTGGAACCGGGATGGCCTCCATCGGCGACGCGGTGGTCTTCGTGGGAAACATCATCTGCGATCTCGACCATGCGGCCATGGCGGGCATCCTCCGGCTGCCGGACGCGACCGCCGCGGCATGGGTGGAAGCGAGCATGCGACGCTGGGTCACCTCCATCCGCGGCGAGCTCGGAGCGACACCCGACTACGCCACGGTCGCAGCGGCGCTGGGGGCGGCGTACGAAGCATGGGCCGGCGAACCCCTGGAGCCGGGAGCGCTCTCAGCACGCGAGATCGAGCTCATCGAGGAGATCGAAATCCGGCTGCAGTCAAAGGAGTGGCTACGCCGGGATGAATATGAGCGCGCCGTGGGCCATGCGTCGCCGGTCCGCCGGGTGAAGATCCGCGCCGGCCGCTGGGATGGATTCTTTCCCTGGGCGGCAGCGGCTCGAGGGAGCGGCGCTCGAGGGAGCGGCGCTCGAGGGAGCGGCGCGCCCGAGCCGGATGAGCCGCCCGTTCGTGTCTACGTGTCATCCGACGCGGGTGTCGTTGAGGCGATCCGGTTCGTGCCCGATCGTGGGCTCGCCGCCGTGGCGAAGGATCTCGTGGGTCGTAACCCGGCTGACCCAGGAACTGCCGACCGCATCACGCGTAGACTGGGTGCCACCTCGGGTCAACAGCTCGCCGAACTCCTGGCAATCGCCGCTCGGCCGGAAGGGTGAGGTTCACGATGAACCATGCGTACGCAGCTCCCGGCGGGCGACCATGACGCAAGCCCGACGCTACTCCGTGCCGACCGACCGGGCCTACGAGCGGGACACGAATCTGTGGGTCCAACGGATCGGAGATCACGTCCGGATCGGATTGGACGAACTCGGCCAGGAGATGAACGGTGACCTCGCCTTCATGCAACTCGCCGCGCCGGGAACCGTCATCGCCCGCGGTCAGGAGATGGGTAGCGTGGAGGCCGGCAAGTACGTCGGTCCACTCCTGAGCCCCGTCGCCGGCACGGTTCGGGCGATCAACCAGGCTGTACTCGACCGTCCACGCCTGGCCAATGAGGACCCGCTCGGGGCTGGCTGGCTCGTCGAGTTGGAGCTGGCGCCCGGCGAGACATTCGACCACCTCGTAACGGATCCCGACGAGATCCAGGCGTGGTTCGACGGTCGCCTCCGAGAGTTCCGCCAAAAGGGCGTCCTCGCGGAATGACCGCGCTGACTGCTGCCGCAGACCCGGCTGCCGTCACCGGCGCTGCGGCATACCCGGCCGCCGTGGCGACCGACGCCTTCGTGGCCCGCCAGGGTCACTTTCCCGATGAGATCAACTTCCACGCTCCAGGCCTCAAGCGCTACCGGACCGAGGCATTCGAGCAGACGAATCCACGTGCGTGGCTGCCGATCAGCGTTACCGGCGATGCCTGTGCCCTCCAGTGCGAGCACTGCGTGGCGAAGGTCCTGAACCCGATGATCAGCCTGCAGGCTTCCAGGAACCTGTTCGAATTGTGTGCCGGCCTCCAGGCGACCGGTACGAACGGCGTGCTTGTCAGTGGCGGCTCGATGAAGAACGGCCAGGTCCCGTTGCTCAAGCACGTCGAGCACATGAAGCGGGTCAAGGACGAGCTCGGGATGAAGATCATCTGCCATACCGGCCTGGTCAGCGAGGAAACGGCGGCCGGACTCGCCTACGCCGGCATCGATGGCGCGATGATCGACATCATGGGCGCCGAGGAGACGATCTCCGAGGTCTACCACCTCGAAGCCTCGGTTGACGACTTCGAGGTTTCCCTCGAGCGACTGACTCGGCATGACCTCATGACCCTGCCGCACATTGTCCTCGGGCTGCACTTCGGACGATTCCTCGGCGAGCAGCGCGCGCTCGAGATCATCGCCCGCTACCCCGTCTCGGCACTGATCCTTGTGGTCCTGATGCCGGTCTTCGGGACACCGATGGCCAACCTCGCGCCGCCTCCTGTTGACGAGAGCATTGCGTTCTTCCGGACCGCGCGCCTGGCAATGCCCCAGACGCGAGTGATGCTCGGATGCGCCCGGCCCGGCGGGAAGGTGAAGGTCGAGCTCGACCGGGCCGCGATCGACATGGGCCTCAACGGGATTGCGTTCCCCGCCGAGGGGATCGTGGAGTACGCGGTGGAACGCGGGCTCGAACCGAAGTTCTACGAGTACTGCTGCTCCCTCACGTGGGGCGTCTGATCGTGTTCTGCGTCTCGGCCGGGATGTCGTGATCGTGGAGCGTTGGCGGCTGATCGTCGATGACGGGGCCTCCGCCGCGTTCGGGTTGGCCGCCGACGAGTGGCTGATGGGCCATCACGCAGGCAGCGATGGCTACGATGCGACGCTCCGGCTCTACACCTACGAGTCGCATTGCGCGCTGATCGGCCGGTTCCAGGATCTCGCCACCGAGGTGCGACTCGACGAGTGCGCGCGCGAAGGGGTCGACGTCAATCGCCGGCCCACGGGCGGGGGCGCGATCCTCATGGGCCGCGATCAGCTGGGCGTGGCCCTGACCTTCGCCGCGGATCGTCCCGGCCTGCCTGGACTCCCCGCTCACCTGTACACCCACCTCGCCGCCGGCGTCGTGGAAGGCCTTGAAACGATGGGCGTTCAGCCGCGATTCCGTCCGAAGAACGACCTCGAAGCGAGTGGTCGCAAGATCGCCGGCCTCGGCGTGTGCCGCGATGCGAGCGGCGGGATGCTCTTCCACACGAGCCTGCTGGTGGATCTGGATGTGCCGCTGATGCTCAGGCTGCTGTCGATCCCTGCCGAGAAGATCTCCGACAAGGTCCTCCGCTTTGTCGCGGACCGTACGACCACGGTACGGCGCGAGACGGGCAGGAACGTGACCATCGAGGAGGCGCGCGCGGCCGTCGCCGCAGGCTACGCCAAGCGGTTCGGCGCAGAGCTTGTCGCGCAACCGCTCAACGTCGCGGAGCTCTCGGCGATCGACGACCTCATCCGCACCAAGTACGCCACGACGGAATGGATCGACCAGCGCCGTCTGGATGCCGCGGATGGTGACCCGCGCGCACAGTCACGGGCGGCACTGGTGGGTGCATGCTTCGGGCCGGCCGGGGCGGGCGTGGGATCCGCGATGACCAAGACGCCCGGTGGCCTGCTGCGGGTGTACGCCGCGCTCAGCGGGGACACGATCAAGAGCGTCCTCGTGACCGGCGACTTCTTCGCGGACCCGACGACCGTGACGCGCCTCGAGGCGCGGCTGAAGTGGGCGCCCGCCGAGCCCGCGACGATCCGTGCCGCGGTTGATGCCGAAGTGGGCGAAGCGGGCGTCGAATATCTCGCGAGCGCCGAGCTGGCGGCGATCATCGAGAAGGCCGTGGATAACGCCAAGCGAGCGAGGAGTGCTGCCCTGTGACGCTCCGGGAACTGCCCGTCCTGCCGATCGGCAACCATCAGCCCCCCGACCACCCGAGCGCTGACGGTTTGCCCGCCAGCGATCCATTCCAGGCGAGCCCGGACTTCGTGCGGATCAGCATGGCGAGCGCCCTTGCGCTCCGCTACCGGTCTGGCAAGTTCGCGCGCGACTTCGCCTTCGGCGGGATCAATCTTCTACTCAACTACGAGGACGGATGCCGGTCCGATTGCGGGTACTGCGGCCTCGGCCGATCGCGACCCGGGGAGTACGACGAAAAGTCGTTCATCCGCGTCGAATGGCCAATCGTTCCCACCGACGACCTCGTGGACCGTGTTGTCCGATACGAGGAACAGATGACTCGCCTTTGCATCTCGATGGTTACGAACAAGCGCTCGTACCCGGACACCCTCGACATATCACGCCGGATCACCGCTCGGACCAGCGTGCCCCTGTCGGTTCTGGTTGCGCCGCCCACGCTCAACGAGGATCGCCTGGTCGCCCTCCGCGAGGCCAACGTGGACATGATCGGATTCGGGCTCGACGCCGTCACCGAGGAGGTGTTCGTCCGCCATCGCAAGGATGTGCCATCGGGCGGCGGGCTCAAGTGGGACCAGTATTGGCGCCTGATCCACGCCGCGCGACGCATCTACGGGCCGTGGAAGATCAACTGCCATACGCTCGTGGGGATCGGCGAGACGGATCGTGACCTGATGACGATCTTCGACGACCTCAAGCGCCAGCAGATCTTCTCGTACCTGTTTTGCTTCAACCCGGAGCCGGACTCACGAATGGGCGACTGGCCAAAGTCGCCGCTCGTGCGCTGGCGCCGCATCCAGTTGGCCAAATGGTTGCTCGAGGAGCACGACGTGCCCTTGGCCGACTTCCGGTTCGACGATGACGGCGTCCTCGTCGGCCTCGGGGGCGGCTTCGAGCTTGCGTCCAAGGCAGTTGAGAGCGGGATGCCATTCATGACGAACGGCTGCCCGAGCGCGGGTGGCACGCCCGGCTGCAGCCGTCCATACGGCAGCTATCGGCCGTCCGAACCGTTTCGTGATTTCCCGTTCAAGCCGGTCGGGGTTGACATCGTGGGAATCTGGGACGATCTCCGTCTGAACGATCTGACGTCGCGCTGACCAACGGCGCACGCGATCGGCTGGCTGGTCAGCGACCGATGGTGCGGACGACCCCGGACATCAGCTTGGTGGCACGGCGCGCGGCCGTCGGCGACAGTCGACTGACCACATCGACCAGTTCCAGCACGTCGTCGTCGGGCAGGCCACCCAGCAGGTGGACCAGGCGCAGGACCGTGTCGTCCGAAACCTCGCCGAGCAGGCGCAACGCCCGCTCCAGTTCCCGAGGATCGAGGCGCGGAACGAGGCCCACGGCCCGATCGAACAGCCGAACGAAGACGAGGAAGGTCGCCAGCCACTCCCGAAGATGGATCAGATCCTGGTCGTCGGGATGCGCCTTGGCGGCCACTGCGACGTCGGCGGCCGTGGCCTCGAGGACGCCGATGATCGGGTCGCCCTCGCGCAGCTTGCGCTCGGCAACGACGCGGCCGAACCAGCGCCAGTGGTCCCCGACTGCCTGGTAGGCGGCCCCCGCTGGTCCGCGGCGACCAACGCGACGGGGTTCCGCGACCCGCTCCACCAGACCCCAGGCCTCGGCATCGGCGAGGGCCAGGCTGGCCGCCCGGTGGGAAAGCCCCAGTGCTTCGCGGACTTCGCGCTCGGTCAGCGCCGCGCGGCGTGTCATCAGGTAGGCATGCACGCGGGCGATCGCGGGGGCAACGCCCCAGGCGGCCCCCATCTCGCCCCAGGCATCCGCGAGGCGCAGGCGAATGGCTTCGGCCGCGGGTGAAGTCGCGTCCGAAACCTGCACCTTGACAGTAGCGGGTTCAGCGGTCATAACTTGCTAGGTGACAGTAGCATAAAGAGGGATTGAAATGGCGCTCCACCCTGTCCTTCCGATGCCCCAGGCCATGTTGCCGCAACGCCAGGTGGCCCGGGTCGTGATCGGCGGCGGGACCGGGCTCATCGGGCGGGCGCTCACCGAGTCGCTGGTCCGCGACGGCATCGCGGTCGACATCCTCACGCGGGGC
>JBDTOF010000127.1:0-4194 GCA_039933375.1 Chloroflexota bacterium | reverse complement strand
TGCAGCCGACCCGAGGGCTGGGCAGCGCGCCTCTCCCCCGGCGAACCGGGTTGCGCCCTCCTATTTGGCCTTGCTCCGGGTAGAGCTTGCCGCGTTTCACTCCTCGACCCGGACCGGAGTCCGGGACCAGGCATCGTCACTGTGGCGCTGGTCCTCGCCTCGCGGCGGACGGGAGTTACCCGCTACCCTGCGCTGTGGAGCTCGGACTTTCCTCACGCCGTCGAGTTGCCCCGCCGGCGCGCGACCATCCGGTCGCCTCGCTGACGCGGCGAGTCTACGCCGTCTGCACGATCAGCCCGGGCGGGTCACCACGGTGGCGGGTCCACCTGCCGCAACCCGGTCGATCGCCTCATTGGCCAGGGCATCCGCCGCGCTGTTCTGCGCCCTGGGGACATGGGCTGCCTTCCAGCCAAGCTCAAAGGTCCGCAGGGTTCGAAGCGCATCCCCCCAGAGCGGCTGGAGCTTGGAGTCCTTGACCCGCCAGCGTCCGTGGAGCTGCTCAACGATCAACTTCGAGTCGAGCAGCATCTCGACGCGCTCTGCACCGAGCTCGCGGGCCAGCGCGACCGCCCGAACCACGCCGATGTACTCGGCCACGTTGTTGGTCCGAACACCGAGGTACTCCGAAATCGTGGCATCCGGCCTCGCCCGCGGATCGTACGCATCGGATCGGTCCAGTCGGATCAGGACCGCCCCGGCCGAGGCGGGACCGGGATTGCCGCGCGCCGCTCCGTCCGTTCGGATCAGGAACGCCACTCCGGGGCTGGAGGGCTGTAGATCGTTCTCGCCGTCGAGGCCGAGGCTCATAGAGACGGCCGATTTCGGGGTTGCTACGGCCGTCGCTCGACGATCGCCGCACTGACGTCGAGGATCGCCTGTGTGATGTGAATGCCACGCGGACAAGCGTCGGTGCAGTTGAAGATCGTCCGACATCGCCAGACGCCGTCGTCGCCGGCCAGGATCTGGAGGCGTTCGTCGCCGGCCTCGTCGCGCGAATCGAAGATGAAGCGGTGCGCGTTCACGATCGCGGCCGGGCCGACGTAGGCTTCCTTGGACCAGAACGACGGGCACGAGGTCGTGCAGGCCGCACACAGAATGCACTTGGTCGTGTCGTCGTACCGCGCCCGCTCCTCGACCGACTGGGGGCGCTCTCGCTCGGGCTCGGGTGCCTCGTTCACCAGGAATGGCATGACCGACCGATAGCTCTCGAAGAACCCCTCCATATCGACCACGAGGTCCTTGACCACGGGCAACCCGGGCAATGGAGCGATCGAGATCTTCCGCCCGAGCTTCTCGATGCGTTCCTTGCAGGCGAGGCGATTGCGGCCGTTGATCAAGAGGGCATCAGACCCGCAGATGCCGTGGGCGCATGAGCGACGGAAGGTCAGGCTTCCATCGTGCTCGTACTTGACCCGGTGAAGCAGGTTGAGGACGGTGTCGGTCTTGGGATCGGTGACGACCGAGTAGGTCTGCCAGTGCGGCCTGGTGTCCCGCTCCGGGTCGAAGCGAAGGATCCTGAGCTCGATCTGCATGCCTCGGTGCCCTAGTACTTCCGCGGCTTTGGCTGGAACTTCGTGATCGTTACAGGCTTGTAGCGAAGCGTGGGCCCGCCGTCCGCCTTGTATGCCAGCGTGTGCGCCAGGAAGTTCACGTCGTCACGGTCCGGGTAATCCTCGCGAGCGTGCGCGCCCCGGCTCTCCTTGCGAGCAAGTGCGGACGCGACCGTGGTCTGGGCGCAGTCGAGGAGGTAGCCCAACTCGCGCGCCTCGAGAAGATCGGTATTGAAGACGCGTCCCTTGTCGTCGATGGAAATGTCGCGATACCGCTCGCGGAGATCCCGGACCACATCACGAGCCTCGACCAGGAGCGACTCGTCGCGAAACACGCCGACGTTGTCCATCATCACGTTGGCCAGGCTGGCCTTGAGCCTCGATGCGGTCTCGCGGCGCGGAGCTGAGCGGATCTTCTCGAGCTCGCCGGTGGTCGCATCAGCGGCGTCCGAGGCGACATCCGGCAGCGTCCCAGTGCGCACGTCGGCCGCCATCTGACGCCCGGCCCGTCGCCCGAAGACCAGCAGATCCACCAGCGAGTTCGTCCCGAGGCGATTGGCCCCGTGAACGGACACCGATGCGCATTCACCCGCCGCGTAGAGGCCGGGGACCACCGTTCCGTGCTCATCCCGGGTGACCCTGGAGTGAAGATCCGTCGGAATACCGCCCATCGCGTAGTGGGCGGTGGGCTGAACCGGGACCGGCTCGGTGATGGGCTCCACGCCCTGGTAGACGCGCGCGAACTCGGTGATGTCGGCCAACTTCTCCTCGATGACCGCACGACCCAGGTGGCGCACGTCCAGGTAGACGTAGTCCTTGCCGCCGATCCCTCGGCCTGCTCGAACCTCGTGGTAGATGGCGCGAGCGACCATGTCGCGCGGCGCGAGTTCCATCAGGGTCGGGGCGTAGTGCTCCATGAACCGCTCGCCGGCATCGTTGAGGAGCGTGCCACCTTCGCCGCGGGCCGCCTCGGACAGGAGGATTCCAAGCCCAACGACGCCCGTCGGGTGAAATTGGTAGAACTCCATGTCCTGCAACGGGATGCCGTGCCGATAGGCCAGGGCCATCCCGTCCCCCGTCAGGGACCAGGCGTTCGAGGTGATCCGGAAAAGCCGCCCATAGCCGCCCGTTGCGAGCATCACGGCCTTGGCCCGGATCGTGTGGATCTCTCCGTCGGCGATCCGGTAGGCGACGACGCCCGCCGCCCGGCCGCCAGATCCGAGCGCCCCGCCCTCCGACAGCAGGTCCACGACGTGGTACTCGTCGTAGAACTTGACACCGTGCTTGATGCACTGCTGATAGAGCGTCTGGAGAATCATGTGACCGGTGCGGTCCACGGCGTAGCAGGCGCGCCGGACGGGCCCTTCGCCAAAGTTGCGGGTGTGGCCCCCAAAGCGCCGCTGATCGATCTTTCCATCCGGCGTCCGGTTGAACGGCAGGCCCATGTGCTCGAGCTCGATCACCGTCTCGATCGCCTCCACGGCCAGGATCTCGGCGGCATCCTGGTCAACCAGGTAGTCGCCACCCTTGATCGTGTCGAACATGTGCCATTCCCAGCTGTCCTCCTCCAGGTTGCCCAGTGCGGCACACACGCCGCCCTGGGCCGCCCCGGTGTGGGACCTGGTTGGGTACAGCTTGGTTACGACAGCCGCATCCACGCCCGCCTTGGCCAGCTCGAGGGCGGCCCACAGTCCCGCACCGCCGGCACCGACGATGAGGGCGTCGTGCTGCAGGGTCGCCATCAGGCCTTGGGAACCACTGGCAGGGTGGTCACGACGGTGGTCCCGAGCGCAAACAGGATCAACGCGATCAAGTAGAGGATCAGGGTCAGGGCCCGGCGCGCTCGTCCCGTGGTGTAGTCGATGACGACCGTCCGGACCCCCATGAAGCCGTGGAACAGGACCAGCATCAGGAGCGACCAGTCGAAGACCCGCCAGAACAGGCTGCTCCAGCGAACCTCGGCGATCCACGAGGCATCCTGCTCGGCAGGGTCGTATAGCACGTGGAGGATCATGAAGTGGGTCAGGGCCAGGACGAACAGGCCGAGGCCCGTGATCCGCATCAGGAACCAGATCGCCAGCTCAAGCCCCCGCCCGGTCGGTCGGGCGCGGCCGACCCGGGTGTACAGGGCGCTCATTTCGGCGCCCCTTCCCAGATCGGCTTGAGGATGATCCAGGCGACCGGCAGGCCGACGACGACGAACGTGCCCCAGCAAATGAACCAGAGCTGTCGCTGCCAGCGGGTCAGGGCGGGCCAGAAGTCCATCACGATGATCCGGAGGCCATTCAGCGCGTGGTACAGGAGGGCCGCGCCGAGGAGCGCCTCCATGAGCCGTCCGGCCGGACTGGCATAGAACTGGAGCAATTCGTTGTAGAGCTCCGGCTTGCCGCCGACGAGGTAGATATCGACCACGTGGAGGACCACGAAGGCCCAGACCGCGACACCGGCGATCCGGTGGAACGCCCAGGCGAACATGCCCTCTCCGCCGCGGTATCGAAGCAGCAGCATCTCTACTCCTACCCTCGTCTGCCGGTCAGCCGGCGTGGGCCGACGGGACGGGCGAAGCGTTCAGCCGCCGCACGACGGCGTCGGCGAACTCGCGCGTGCCTGCGCTGCCTCCGAGGTCCTGGGTCGCATCGCGGCC
>JBDTOF010000126.1:0-2911 GCA_039933375.1 Chloroflexota bacterium | reverse complement strand
CGGGCCAGGGTCCGAACGCCCATTCGCCGCTGATCGGGATGCAGGAGTAGAAGAGCAGGGCTCCACGGGCGCCCTGACGCGTCTGGGCCAGCTTCTGGGCCGCCATCTCACCGAACGAGAACCCGGCATAGACGAGCCCGGGGGAAAGGTCGTCGGCCAGACGCACGCTCCGTTCGAGCATCTCCTCGAACCCGAGTCCTCTGATGTGGGCAAGCCCGTCATCGATGCTCTGAAACGTCCGTCCGTCGAACAGGTCCGGGGTATGGACGGTGTGCCCGGCGGACACGAGCGTGGCGGCGAAGCCCTGAATGCCGAGTGTGAGCCCCTGGGCGTGGTGGAACAGGAGCACTTCAGCCACGGTGGCCTCCCTGCAGCTGCACGTCGTCCGCTTGCGCCGCGTCGCGCAACCGATCGGCCGAGGATTCGAGCGACCGCGCAACCTTCGCGAGGGGCGCCATGAGCGGCGGGCTACAGGCCAGCCCACACCGACGGGCGAAGGCCGCCGCCTCGCGCAGCCGCTCTTCCATGATCACCCAGGCGGCCGCCCGATGGGGGAGCAGGTAGTCAACCTCGTAGAAGAGCTCGAAGGCGGGACCGGCCGTGACTCCGAGAGTCTCGAAGCTCACGGGGAGTGTGGTGAGGACGCTGCCGAGCGGCTTGAGGGCTGAATACATCAGGCTGATCGATACCTCGGCAAGGGTCGCCAGCTGTTCCTCCGTCTCGTCGCTATGCGCGAAGTAGCGCGACAAGAGCTGGAGCGTCACCTCGTAGACGACGTTCAGGAGATCGGCAGCTCGGGTCGTTCCCGGATCCGTGATGATCGGAATGCCGGACCCATGAACTTGTGGCCGGACATTGGCCAGGACGACCGGTCGTGCCGGCTCGAATCCAGGATCGGCCGCGCGCATGGCGAGGTATTCGTCGAGGATCCCCAGGAGTCGGCCGAAGTGGGCGTCGCGCCAATCGCCTCGAGCGCCTTCGCCCTGCTCGACGATCGTGTCGATGGCTCGAGTGGCCGAAGCAACGTCGGTAACTGCCACCAGATCGTCCCAACGGAAATGCTCCGACGTTGCCTGGGCGTCGGGTGGGCCGATGAACAGGCGTTCCGGGCCGATCCGCCCCGCCAGGTGTTCGATCCCGGCACCGATCGAACGGTAGAGCTGGCCGATCGTATCGAACTCCTGGAGCTGCGGGACGATCTCGTCCTCCTCGTCGCGCGGCAGGCTGGCCGCCCGGTCCAGCGCCTCGAAGCCCTCCGCGTCGTCCACGGCCATGCCCTCGGGTCGCTCCAGGAAGGCGAAGTGCCGGAGCGCGGACTCGTTGAGCGGCATCAACTCGATGCGCACGCCCGACGGGTAGGCGTGGGCCGGCAGCGGGAAGTTCGGGCGTGCCAATCGTGGTGCCGCGCCGACGGCGGTCAGGAGGTTCTGGACGATGGCGAGGTGGAGCATCTCCTGCGCCCCGATCTCCAGGAGGGTCCGGCGCCAGCGCTCGACCGCCTCGAGCGCCTCGGTCGTTATCCCTTCCTCGACGCGTTGCTTCAGCGAGAACGCCGCGTAGAGGTACTGGAGCATGATCAGGTGTTCAAGCTCGGCTGCCTTGCCCAGCGTGTAGACGAGTGCCTCGCGGTGTTCGAGTCGCACCTTGGGGCCAGTCTCGCCACTTCGGACGGCAAGAACGTGAGCCAGTGGGCCGCGGGGCCCTGGCGCGATCTCTTCGATCATCCTGAGCCGTCCTCGCGACGGTGCGATTCGGCGAGGGTGTCCATCTCGTCCCGGCGGAACTTATCTGGTGCGGCCTCGGCCACGCGGGCCTTGGTGACCGCCCGGAGCGTGGCCGTGCGGATGCCGCCCTCGAGGGCGGCTCGCTCACCGACAACCGCACCCGGACCGATCTCGGCGACTGACTCGCCGTCCACCTCGACCGCAAATATCCCGTCGAGGATCAGGTAGACCTGAGTCGCGGCCTCGCCCTGGGTCGTGAGGGTCGCTCCGGCCTCGAGCTGGTGGATGGCCGGCTTCGCTCCGTCGCGCATGATCTGCGACGACATCACGCGCTCGATCTCGGACTCGACCGCGCTGACCAGAGCCGGCGAATCCATGTTTCCCCAGGGGGTGTGGTCGCCGAACGCCTCGCCCGCCCACTTGTTGAAATCCACGACGCCCGACTTCTCGACCAGCTGTCCGTCGTTGTCGTAGATCCAGTGGCGCGGGAACGGGCTGGCGCCGATGAGCCGATGAGAGGCGGGTCCGTCCGCGTTGATCGTGAGCTCGAGCGTCGTCCAGGCAAGGGACGGCCAGAACTGGACGAACGGCTTGCGGGCCACTGGCCGGGGCGTTGGAATGCCCATCCGCCCACCGACGGTCTGCACGAATCGGACGGAGTTGGGCCCGACCTCGGGCACCTGCTGGATATCGGGCATGTGCAGGGCCGGGAATCGGATGGCCGCCGGGCCGATCCTGACGGTCGTTGCACCAATGTGACCCTTGCCGAGGTAGCCGTGGCCGACGATCTGGCCGTCTTCGACCTCCACATAGGCGCGGAGCTCGTTGGCCTCACGGAAGCGGTCGGTTCGGCGGAGCTCCTCGAGATCGACGAGGCGATCAGGCGGAACCTGATCGTAGTGAGTGACGCCCATCTCGAACGGGATCTTGGACAGCCCCTCGATCGCCTCCGAAGGGATCCACGATACCGATGTCACGCTCGACTCGTGCCGTACTCGCGTCATGGAACCCCTCCTCGATACCGGCCCTGCTCAGAAGAAATCATGACGCGCCCGGCCGGTCTTGTCAGGATCCGGAAGCATCCGACGAACTCGATCCCGGCTGCGATGATAGGAACAGAAGTGCAGTAGCCCGGGACCCTGCGCCGCTGAAGAGGAGGCCACGACGCGCATGAAAGCCGCGATGCA
>JBDTOF010000125.1:0-2674 GCA_039933375.1 Chloroflexota bacterium | reverse complement strand
GAGGAGCGCCTGAGTCCCGGCGCGACCCGCTCCACGACCAGCCGAGGCCGCGCGCGACCAGAGGATCCTGACCCTTTCCGGACCGCGTTCGAGCGAGACCGCGACCGGATCATCCATGCCAAGGCGTTCCGGCGCCTCAAGCACAAGACCCAGGTCTTTCTTCACCCGGATGGGGATCACTACATCACCCGCCTGACCCACACGCTGCAGGTTGCCCAGATCGCGCGGTCGCTGGCGGAGGCCCTGACGCTCAACGAGCCCCTGGCCGAGGCGATCGCGCTCGGCCATGACGTGGGCCACACGCCATTCGGCCATACCGGCGAGGACGTCCTTGCGCCGTACTTCCCGCCGCTCGGTTGGCACCATGCCGCCCAGAGCGTCAGGGTCTTCGAGGTGGTGGAGGATCTCAATCTCACCTGGGAGGTGCGCGATGGCATCCGCGCGCATTCGTGGAAGATCGATCCGCCGCCCGCGACGCCGGAGGGTTACTGCGTCCGGTACGCGGACCGCATCGCCTACCTGACCCACGATGCGCTGGACGCGATGCGCGCCGGCGTCCTCCGGGAGGAGTCGTTCCCGGCATCCGCACTGGCCAGGTTCGGGCCGCCTGGACGTCGCTGGATCGGCGCGATGATCGACGCGGTGGTCGAGACCTCGCTCCGTACCGGACGGGTCGAAATGGACACACCGACCCTCGCCATCATGAACGAGCTCCGGACGTTCATGTTCGAGCGTGTCTACGAGTCTGCCGAGCAGCGGCGGAAGCAGCGCCACGCGATGGTCATCCTCCGCGACCTCATGGACCATCACATCGCCAACCCGGATGCCATCCCGCTCAGCTTCCGACAGGTCGATGCGCCAATCCACCGGCAGGCCGCGGACTACGTGGCCGGGATGACCGATCGCTTCGCCAGGGCCGCCCATCGACGTTTGACGGCTGGCACACGCGGCGTCGGCTGACGCGTCGTGGCCAAGACCGAGACGGCCCCTGGCCCCGTGTGACGGGCTCCGCAAAGACCTGACGGGCGGCAGTCCTCTGGACCTGCCGGATTAGGCCGGCTTGATTCGTGGTGCACCGCGGCACCAAATAATGGCCAAAGGTACTGGTCAAGGTCCGGCACGGGAGTACCATCCGGAGTCCAATCGAATAGCCGTCCGGTAGTGTGCCCACCGGCTGCTCTGCACTTATCTTCTTCCGTTTCTCTCCTTGCCCCCGGGTACGCGCCGATCACGGTGCCGCCGTCCCGTCGTGCCTTGCGCGACGGGCTGCTCGTCCACCACTCGGGAGGCCACAAATGTCGGGTACAAGTCGCACTTCGCTCTTGCTGCGCGCGCTCGCGTTCGTCCAGGTCGCGTTCATCGTCGCGTCGATGTTCGCCCCGATGGCGGTCCTCGGTGCCGATTCCACGACACCGCCGGACCCTGCCCCGACCGAGACGCCGACCACGCTTCCCGACCCGACGCCGACCCCGGACCCAACTCCGGCCCCCGACCCGACGCCGACCCCGACACCCGTCCCGACGGACGCACCCACCCCGACACCCACCCCGACCCCCACGCCGACCCCGACGCCGACCCCGACACCCACCCCGACGCCGACCCCGACACCCGGACCGACGGTGTCCTACATCGTCACGTTCGCCTCCGGGGTAAGCGGCACGGAGCAGGCGACGATCCTCGCGTCGGTGAACGCGGTCGAAACGAACAGCATCCCGGTCCTTCGGATGCACGCCGTTGACCTGTCAGCCGCCACCTACCTCGCCGACGTCTCCACGCTCGAGGCCACCAGCGGCGTCGTCCGTGTCGACTCGGACAAGGTCCGGGTCGCCGAGGCCATCCCGAGCGACAGCGACTACGCCAGCCAGTGGTCCCTCCCCAAGATCGGCTGGGACCAGGCGTACGGAACCATCACGCCCGCCGGCTCGTCGGTCGTCGCCGTCCTCGACACCGGTGTTGACGCCTCCCACCCGGACCTTGCCGGCCAGGTCGTGCCCGGCCTCTCCCAGTTCGACGCATCCCAGGGCCTGACCGACCCCAACGGCCACGGTACCGAGATGGCTGGGATCATCGCGGCCTCGACCGACAACGGGACCGGCATCGCCGGCGTCGGGTACGCCGGCGTCAAGGTCATGCCCGTCACGGTCCTCGGTGCTGATGGCACCGGGATCGACAGCGACGTCATCGAGGGCGTCGTCTACGCTGCCGACCACGGCGCGAACGTCATCCTCATGGCCTTCTCCGCCGCTGGCTACTCGGCGTCGCTCCAGGCCGCGATCGACTACGCATGGTCGAGGAACGTCGTCCTTGTAGCCGCAGCCGGTAACGACGCGTCGTCCGTCCCCGCTTTCCCGGCGGCCGATCGCGGCGTTATCGGTGTCTCATCGACCGACGCGTCCGATGCCCTTGCTGCCTCTTCGAACTACGGCTCGGCCGTGTTCCTTGGCGCCCCCGGCGAGGGGATTCTCTCGACCGCGGTCGGCGGCGGGTACGCGTCCATCTCCGGCACGTCGGCGGCCGCGGCGCACGTCGCAGGGGCCGCGGCGTTGCTCGCCGCTGCGGATTCGGCCGCCTCGAACGGCGTCATCGTCGGGCGACTCGCCCGTAATGCGGACCCCGCCGGGACGGTCGATCAGACCGGCAATGGGCGACTCAACCTGGAGCGCGCCCTGTCCGA
>JBDTOF010000124.1:0-4963 GCA_039933375.1 Chloroflexota bacterium | reverse complement strand
CCATCGCTCGCTCGATGCGGGCGATCTGGACCTCGATGCGGGCGATCTCCTCGGTCGCCTCGGCCCGTTCTTCGCTCATGAGCGGAGCGGCGTTCCGCTGGGCGCGCGCTGCCCGATGGAGAACCAAGAGGGCCTCGCGCGTTTTGGGAAGCTTCGACGCGCCGGTGGACTTGTCGGCAGTGGCCATCGCTGGATCTCGGCTCCCGTACGGCGGACTTGGTTGGAGCCAGAGGGTACCCCTATGGCTCGACGACCGCGAGTCGCTGGCCGCGAGTGACCTGATCGGCCGTTCGAACCGACAGCTCCGTGACGGTCCCACCGAAGGGCGCCACCACGACGTGCTCCATCTTCATGGCCTCCAGGGTCACGATTGGGTCACCTGCGGTGACGGTCGCCGCCTGCGCGACGTGGACCGCCAGCACGCTACCGGGCATCGGCGCCGTGACCTCAATCCGCCCGCCTCCGTGGTGTGATTCGGCGGCCAGGGCAGCACGATCGACATCGGGCGGCGGCGCTGGGCTGAACGCCACGCTGCGGCCGTCGACGTCGACATGGGCGACCGCATCCGATCCGGCGCCGGTCCGGACGACCTCGACGGCGGCGTGGACGGCTTCGTGCCCGGCTTCGGGGCCGGTGTCCTGCGAGATCGCGACGCTCCGCGTCGCTCCATCCGTCCCGTCCGCCGCGACCAGGCGGACGCTCGGCGGCGCGTTGAGCCGCCAGCCGTCCACCTCGAGCGCCTGGGCTGCCGCGATCCAGGCCGAATCCGGGATCGCGTGACGGTCGGTCCAGTCATCGGGGGGCCAGATTCGATCGAGTGTGTCGATCCGGACCAGTCCGTCGCGGATCGCCGGTTCATCGACGACCCAGCGGAGGAATCTGAGGTTGGTGGTGAGGCCGAGGATCACGGTCGAGCGCAAGGCGCCGGCGAGCCGATCCAGTGCCTCGGCCCGGTCGCGACCATGGGCGATGATCTTGGCCAGCATCGGATCGAAGCGCCCGGTCACGTCGTCGCCCTCGTCGATTCCAGCGTCGACTCGAATGCCCTCACCGCTGGGCCATCGCAGGCGCTCGACCCTCCCCGTTGCCGGCAGGAAGCCCTCCTCGGCATCCTCCGCATAGAGGCGTACCTCGAAGGCGTGGCCGCCGGCGGTTCGTGCTGCGTCCGCTTGCGCCTGGGTTAACCCGAGGGGTTCGCTCGCCGCAATCCGGAGCTGATCCGCGACGAGGTCCCGGCCCGTGATGAGCTCCGTCACCGGGTGCTCGACCTGGAGGCGCGTGTTCATTTCCAGGAAGTAGACCTCGCCCCGATCCGTGAGAAGGAACTCGCACGTGCCGGCACCCTCGTAGTTGACGGCACCGGCGAGAGCGAGGGCATACGCACCAAGGCGTGTCCGAACCGCTGCGGCGACGGCCGGCGACGGGCTTTCCTCGAGGATCTTCTGGTGGCGGCGCTGAAGCGAACAGTCCCGCTCCCCGAGGTGCACCCCATTCCCGTGGGCATCGAACAGGACCTGGATCTCGACGTGCCGCGCGCCCTCGATCAGCTTTTCGAGGATGAGGCGGTCGTCCCCGAAGGCGGCTCGTGCCTCGCGTTTCGCCGATGTGATCGCGTCGCCGAGCCCGGCCGCGTCACGCACGGTACGCATTCCCTTGCCGCCGCCGCCCGCTGCCGGCTTGACAAGTATCGGGAAGCCGATCTGGCCGGCCTCGGCGACGAGGGTCTTGGTCGACTGGTCTGAGCCGTCATAGCCGGGCACGACCGGCACGGCGAGCCCTTCGGCGAGCTTCCGGGCGGCGGCCTTATCACCCATCGCCCGGATCGCGGCCGGCGGAGGACCGACCCAGCGCAGGTTTGCGTCGATGACCGCCTGCGCAAAGTGAGCGTTCTCGGCGAGGAATCCGAAGCCTGGGTGAACGGCATCCGCACCGGCGTGACGGGCTGCCGCGACGACGGTCGGAATATCCAGGAGATCGAGCGCGTCGGGACCGTCCGTCGGGGGAACCGTCACCCGGATGCCCAGTCGGTCACAGGTTCGCCGGATACGCCGGGCAATCTCGCCGCGGTTCGCCACGAACAGGTGCCGGATCGGGCCCGGGGTCGCGGGCTCCGGCTCCCGGGCAGCGCTCTGCCCCAGTGGGGCGCCCTCGCGGCGCTGGAATGCGTCCAACGCGTCAAACGCGACACGCCACCGACCTCCGACGCGCCTCGCGGGGAGCGTGCCCGCCGCGATCCAGCGCTGGACCGTCCTCGTCGTGGTGCCGATCTGGCGCGCGACCTCGCTTGGACTGAGCTCGGAGTCGGGCATCGTGTCGCGATTGTCGCACAGTAGAATGCGCGCATGCCACGTTTCATCCCGTACCGACCGCCTCGCGTCCCGCCCGCCCAGGTCACGTCCCGCGCCGAAGCCAACTACCGGGAAATGGACGCCCGCAGAAGCGTCCGGATGTTTGCGCCGGATCCGGTCCCGCGAACCGCCATTGAGCTGGCGATCCGCGCCGCCTCAACAGCGCCGTCGGGCGCGCACCAGCAACCATGGACGTTCGTGGCCATCAGCGATCCCGAGGTGAAGCACCGCATCCGCATGGCCGCCGAAGCTGAGGAGCGGGAGAGTTACGAAGGCGGGCGCATGCCCGAGGAGTGGCTGGCGGCCCTCGAACCAATCGGGACGGACTGGCACAAGGACTTCCTCGACATCGTGCCATGGATCGTGGTGCTGTTCGAACAGGTCCACGGCACGTTCCCGGACGGAACGACCAGGAAGCACTATTACGCCCGTGAGAGCGTCGGCATTGCCTGTGGCCTGTTCATCGCCGCGATCCACCGGATGGGCCTCGCGACCCTGACCCACACGCCGTCGCCAATGGGGTTCCTGCGCGAGATCCTCAGCCGACCCGCCAATGAGCGGCCGTTCGTACTGCTGCCCGTTGGCTACCCGGCTACCGGCGCGATCGTGCCGGACCTCGAGCGCAAGTCGCTGGACGACGTGGCGGTCTTCATTGGCGACGATCAACCGGGACGCGACACCGCCTGAAGAAATCGTCTCTTCAGGACTCGGGCAATGCCTCCATTGGCGGCAGCCAGTTCCTTCGCTGGTAGGCGAGGTGGAACCCGCCCCGAAGCATGTTTCGATATGAGGGGTTCGGGTCGTCGGGCAGGTCCTCGCCGGTCTCAGTGATGAATAGCCGCACACCGAGCGCAGCCGCCTCCCGCATTCGGCGCGCGAAGATGGCTGATTGCGACCCTCGGCCCCGATGGCTCTCGAGCGTTGCACCGAATCCGAGCCAGGCGACCTCTCCGATCAGATACGTACCGCCTGCCCCAACGGCGAGGTCGCCGTCATATGCCAGGAAGTGGTGCCAGTCGGGTCGTCCGAGCGTGGCGCCGGCATACGGACGCACGGATTCTGGCATCTCGAACGCAGCAAGGACGACCCTCGCCCAGTCGTCAGATTGCTCGACCCCGACCCGCTCGATGCGCAACTCGGTCCGCTCACCCGGGAGGTCCACGGCATCACGCCAGACCTTCGCCCAGCGTCGACCGCGACGCAGGCCGCGCGCCTCGAGCCAGGCCTCGAGTGCCGCCGGCCGCGCCGATGGCCCGATCTGGATCGTGAAATCCGTTTGCCCCTTCGACGAGAATCCGTCGAGCACGCGATCGACGTCAGCCTCGGTCGCCGGCCGGTCCATCCCCAGGCCGATCGACCGGTTGAAGAACCCCCAGCCAAGCTCCTTGAGGGCAAAGGTCACGACACCGTCAGCCTCGTCCACCCATGGATCCAGACCACCCCCGCCCTGGTCAGCGATCGCTCGGAACATGTCAGCCCAGGCCCGGCCCTCGGCAGCCTCGAGCCAGTACGCGATGTCATCGGGGCCGGGGTTGGTCACGAAAGCACTCCCGTTGGTCTGCGAGGGGGTTGTCCGGACCCGTGCGCCAGGCGTGTCGTGATCAACGTGCCTCGGTCGGATCCCAGGCGGGCCGCCTCTTCTCCGTGAAGGCCGCGAACCCCTCCTCGGCCTCGGCGCTCGTCCGCTGGCGGGCAATGACTCGAGCTGTGTGCCACTTGGACGAGCCGTGACCGAGGCCGCGGACTTCACGCACGATCGACTTGGCCGCGCGGGTCGCCGTCGGGCCTGAGGCCAGGATGTCTGTGAGGGCGGCATCGACAGCGGCATCCAGCGCGGCCTCACCCTCGACGACCTCATGGACGAGCCCGATCCGCTGCGCACGCAGCGCATCGAAACGACGCCCGCCGGGGAACAGGGCGCGGGCGTTCGACTCGCCGATCTTGGCGATCACGAACGGTGCGATGACCGCGGGCAGGATCCCGAGGCGTGTCTCGGTGAACCCGAACCGGGCCCCGGACTCGGCGACGACCAGGTCGGATACCGCGCACAGACCCATGCCCCCGCCGAGCGCCGCGCCCTGGACGCGGGAAATGACGGGGACCGGGCACGTATCGATGGCTTCGAACATCTCGGCCATGGCCATGGCGTCCTGCTCATTGCCCTCGACATCGAGCTGCATCGCCGCGCGCATCCAGTTGATATCGGCACCGGCACAGAAGGACGGTCCGTCGCCGGCGAGCACCACGGCCCGGAGCGCCGTCGGGGCCTCGCGGGCCAGCGCCGTGAACGCTGCCGCCAGCTCCGCGATGACCGACGCGTCGAAGGCGTTGTGCGCTTCGGGTCTGGCGAGCGTCACTCGGGCGACCGAATCGCCAGGACCGGAACGCGTAACTCGGATGGCTGCTGGCATCGCGCGCATCGTACGCGCAGCCGGCAATGATGCGTGACTCTGATGGTACTATCATGGCACCATGAGAGTCATCAGTGCCCTCGACGTTCGAGCCAAATTCGGGCAGATCATCGATGAAGCGGCCGCGGGTGAGCGAATCGTGGTTGAGCGAGCCGGTCAGCCGATCGCCGCGATCGTGCCCCTCTCGGATCTGGCCGCGCTCGA
>JBDTOF010000123.1:0-2672 GCA_039933375.1 Chloroflexota bacterium | reverse complement strand
GGTGATCGAGGGCCTCCGGGCAGCCAAGGGATATCGGTGCGACGATACCCCGGTCCGGCGTGTACCCGGGTCAACCTGAGGTTCGACAACGGGATGACACTCGAAGGTGGGGCTCCTGCGCTCCTGCGGGCCGTGGGCCTGCTCCCGGATGGACCGGTGGTCTGGGGCCGTCCGCTGACCACGAAATCTGCCGGCGTATATCTCGTGGAGCTGGCCCAGCCTGCCGCGAGGGCTCCACTCGAGAGCCAACGGATCGGTCGATGGATCGAGCGCCTGACCAACCTGAAACTCGACGGTGAGCGACCAACCGCTCGATCCCTGACCGCGCGGCTTGCCTCACTCTGGCTCCCGAACGAGTCCGTGGTCTACATCGGCGGCACCACCCGAAGCGTCGGCGGCCGCACCCTCGCCCTCGCTCATCACGTCCTCGGCGACCGGCAACCCCATGCCGATGGCCAGTGGCTTCATGCACTCATCGGCATCGAGCGGGCCCGTATCTGGTGGGCCGAGACGGACGCGGTCGAGGAGTACCTCGATGCTCTGTTCGACGCGTTTGCCCAGTCGGCGGCGACCCGGGCCACCAGCCCGGAGGGAACGATCGAGGCTCGTCCCGAGAAGGCGCTCCTGCTCCCGTGGTCCAACACCCGGCGCGCGACCGGGGAGCGCCAGGCGCACGGGATCACGGGTGGCGTGGCTCCCGATGAGTCCGTGAAGGCCCGGCCGACCCATGTCGTGGCCTTGCCGCCAGGTGACGCCGATGGCGCCCGCGTCGACGATCGCGGGACCGGCACGACCCGACGCTCAGCACGCCCAGCGGCAGCCGCCAGGTCCCGGGCGACTGGAGCCAGTTCGCCCAGGGCTCGCCGGGCGCCGGCCGGTCCAAGACACGCCAGCGACGCGGCCGCGGCGGCTCGTGCCGCGCGCACCGAACCCATCCCCATGACAGCCGAGGCCCTGGGCCGACTCGACGCCGAACTCCAGGTGATGACCCAGTCCCAGCGACCAGAGGTCGTGGCGAGAATCAAGGCCGCCCGGGAGCATGGCGACCTCAAGGAGAACGCGGAGTACCAGGCGGCACGGGAGGAGCAGTCCTTCCTCGAGGGGCGCGTCCGGCTCCTCGAGGAGCGCAAGCGCAACGCCGTCCTTATCAAGGAGGTTGTGACTGGGCGGGTAGCGCTCGGGTCCGTCGTCGACGTCGAGATCGATGGAGACGCCGTGACGTACACGATCGTCGGCACGACCGATGCGGATCCCGCGGCTGGACGGATCAGTTCTTCATCGCCAGTGGGTGCGGCGCTCATTGGAGCCGTGGCGGGCACCACGGTGCGGGTGCGCACGCCCCGCGGCGAGGCGGCCTATGTCGTGCGCAGCGTTCGCTGAGCGAGCTCATGCCGTCGCGGAGCGGTCGCTTGACCATCGCCATCCTGGCCGCCGTTGCGGTCCTACTGGACGGATGCGGCACCGCGGCTAGCCCGGCGCCGTCGTGGCCCGCCGGGGCCATCGTCGTGACCGCCAGGAACCGGACGTTCGATACGAAGGAGTTCCACTTCCAGAGCGGTGTCGCAGCGCAACTCGTGCTCGTAAACGAGGATTCTGATGAACACGACATCGAAATCTGGACGAAGGAGGGATCTGAGGGCGACCAGCTCGCACATTCCGACCTGATATCGCGGGGCTGGGCCGTCCTGCCGGTCGGACCCCTCGCGCCCGGGACCTACTACTTCGTGTGCGGTGTCCATGCCCAGATGCATGGAACCGTCATCGTCAACTGATCAGTCTCCGAGGCTCTCCAGGAACGAAGCGACCCGATCGAGTACGTCTTCGAGAACCGGCCGCAGGCCGTGCCCGAGCTTCGGATAGGTCACCAGCGTCCCATGCTCCAGCAGCGGCACGGCCGCCTTGAGCAGCTCGAGCCGGGCGAACGGGTCGGATTCGCCAGACAGCAGCAGGACCGGGCAGTGGATAAGCGGCCAGTGGGACACGCGCGCCGCGGCCAGTTCCGGCGAGCCGGGCGGGTGGAGCGGGTAGCTGAACAGCACGATGGCGCGATAGCCGGTATCGGGCTCGGCCGCCGCCAGGGTTGACACTCGCCCCCCGTAGGACTGCCCGCCCACCACGACCGTCGGACCGTCCGGCACGACGGCGCGCCAGGCTGGTACCGCATCCTCGGCCTTGCGCCTCGGCAGGTCCACCGCAGTAGCAGCCAGCCCCCGCTCGATCAAGCCGCGCACGAACGGCTCCATCGATGCGGCAGACCCACTGGCGCCGTGTCCGAGGTATGTATGAAGGGCCATGCGGTCAGGGTACCTGCCGCGACCTATCCTTTCGCCCATGGAGACAGAGGGCCGGCAACGGTGCCCTTGGCCGGGAGGCGAGCGACCAGATCCGCTGATGCTGGCCTACCACGACGACGAGTGGGGCCTGCCGGTCCACCATGACATTGAACTCTTCGAGCGACTCATCCTGGAGGGCTTTCAGGCCGGGCTGTCCTGGCGGACGATCCTCCACAAGCGGGATGCCTTTCGCCTGGCCTATCGGGGGTTCGACCCAGCCGTTGTGGCGCGGTTCGATGAGCGAGATCGCGCCCGGTTGCTGGCCGACGCGGGCATCGTGCGAAACCGGGCCAAGGTGGACGCGTCCATCGGCAATGCGCGGGCGTTCCTGGCCGTGGT
>JBDTOF010000122.1:0-2332 GCA_039933375.1 Chloroflexota bacterium | reverse complement strand
GAGCCTTGAGCTTCCATGACAGCGGCGAACGTGTAATTCTCGCTGGCGATCAGCTCGATCTTGTCGTGCTGGCGACGACGCTCCTGGACCATCGCGGACCACAGTTCCGGATCCACGTCGGCGAGCGACGCCCAACCGAGCGCCTGGTCCGTAGTGAACGTCATCCTGATGGTCTCCTTCTCAGTCGCGCCCGGCAGCGTCCGTATCGTCCCACACTCGCGGCGCGATCCCGCGCCTCCCGGAGGTTATCTGGCGACGAGCGCGTCGCGAATCCGGAGGCTCCCGAGCACGCCCTCACGGAGCACCGTCGGTGGAACCACGGTGCAGTCGACGACGGTCGAGGCCACGGGCCCGGCGGTCCGGCCGCCATCGAGGATGAGATCGATCTCGTCACCGAGGGTCGCCGCCACCGTCGCGGCATCGAGAGCGTCCGGGCCGCCGCTCAGATTGGCCGAGGTGGTCGGAAGCGGCCCCAGGGCTGCGGCGAGCGCACGGGGGCAAGGATGATTCGGGAGGCGAACGCCGATGGTCGGCTCCAGCTCGAGCGTGCGCCGGAGCCGGACCAACACCAGGGTGAGCGGACCGGGCCAAAACGTCGCCGCAAGGCGCCGGGAGGCGTCTGTCGGGACTCCGACGTCGAGCACCTGGTCCGCGCTTCCGAGGAGCAGCGGGATCCCCTTGTCCGGTGGTCGCTGCTTCACGTGAAACAGTCGCTCGATGCCACCGGGCGTGGCCGGACTGACGCCGATGCCGTACACCGTGTCAGTCGGAAACGCCACGATGCCGCCGGCGCGGAGCACATCGATGGCCTCGGCGCGGCCCCCATCGTCGTCGCGGAGGATCCTGGCTGTCATCAGGCCCACTCGTCGTCGCCGGAGGATTCGTCATCCAGGCGCCGGATGGATGCCTCGGCGGCCAGCTCGGCGGCCGCGGCGGCGGCTTCGCGCGGGCTGGCCAGGGCCAATCGCTCGATCATCTGGGCTGCACCCTCGTCGGACAGGCTCGGCGCGATGTAGCGGGCCACCGCTCGAACGGCGCGGGGGGCCGACGGCATCGCGACTCCGTGGCCGGCGGCAGCCAGCATCTCGAAATCGTTGAGTTGATCGCCGATTGCGAGGACGGCTCCCATCGGGATCCCGGCCCGCCGCGCGAGCCACCGAACCGCGGCGCCCTTGGAGACGCCGGGGGCCACGAACTCGAGAAAGCGCGGATGGGCGACCGTGGCATCGGCACGGCCCGCAAAGAACGCCCTGGCCTCCGCGAGGAGCGACGCTGGCAGACCGGGCGGCCCAACGGCGACGACCTTGGTGACGGGCCGCTGGATCCAGTCCACGAGGTCCGCGACCCGGGCGGCCCGGGCGCCGAGGAAGGCCGAGTAGTCGTCCACCCGTGGATCGTCGGACCGGATCACCAGCCGCTCGAGATGGTTCAGGTGCGGGTCGAGCCCTCGCTCTCGGCTCCAGACCACCGCCTCCCGGGCGGACGCAGGCTGCAGCGGCCGATGACGAACCATGCGTCCGGCCACTCCAGGTCCCACCGGCATCTCGCGAATCAGGCCTCCCTGGTAGCCGATCACGGGCGCCGTCAGACCGAGCGTCTGGCCGAACCGGATGGCGGATGAGGTCATCCGTCCCGTCACCAGCGACACCTCGATCCCATGCCGCATGGCACGTCGAATCGCGGTCACCGTGCGATCACGGAGCGCCAGGTCGTCGTCAACCAGCGTTCCATCGATGTCGAGAGCGATCAGGCGCACCGGGAGGATCGGGTCGACGCCGCGCGCGACGAACGGTGGCGCCGGGCTCACGGCTCGGTCCGCTCGATCCGGGCAACTCGCGGCAGTCCGGCCAGATCAGGCTCAACAGTGCACGACCAGTGGCCGGGCAGGGCGTCCGCGAGCTCGACGATCCGGGAACCCTGGTCCGAACCGATCTCGAGGAGCGCCACGCCGCGCTCGACGAGGACCTCCGGCAGGATCGCAACGAGGCGCCGAATCACGTCCAGTCCATCCGGTCCCCCGTCGAGCGCGTGGCGCGGCTCGAACTGCACCGGCGCCGGCAATGTGGCGAGGTCCTCGGTCGCGATGTACGGGAGATTCGCCAGCACCAGGTCGAACGGCAACTCCCAGTTCGGGATGAGATCTGCTTCGGCAAACCGCATCTGATCCGCGACGGCGTGCCCCACGGCGTTCTCCTTCGCGAGATCCAGGGCGTCCGCGGCATCGTCAACGGCGAGGAGATCGACCTCGCTGAGCATCCGGCGACTTCGGAGCCGGACGGCGAGGGCCACGGCGATGGCGCCACTCCCCGTCCCGACATCGACGATCCGGATC
>JBDTOF010000121.1:0-6856 GCA_039933375.1 Chloroflexota bacterium | reverse complement strand
GGATCGCAGGCTTCCTGGTCGGCTTCCTGTCGCCTGGGCACGAGGGGATCGCGGTGCTCCATGCCGTCGGCGTTCACCCGACCCATCGGCGACAGAACCTCGGGCGATTGCTGGTCGATCATTTCCTCGAGGATGCGCGGCGGGCCGGCGCCGGCCACGTCGAGGCCATCGTGTGGCCCGGCAATCGGCGCGGACTCGGGTTCCTCACGGCGCTGGGCTTCAGCCCGGATCCCGATCCCGACGTGCGGCCCATCTACGGGATCCCGGCATTCGAGGGCTACGACTTCGGGACCGAGGACCGGGCTCGGTTCGGGCGAGAACTCTAGGCCCGGGCCCTGCGCGGCGGGGGCCCGACGCGGTCCGTCACGATCGACCCTCAGGCCCGAGCCAGCCCCTCCCGGAGATCCGCCTCAATGCTCGACGGAGCGTGCGCCTCGGCCAGCAACCTGGCGAACCTGGCGGGACGTTCGGGTTCGGGGACCATGTGCAGCCAGCGCTCAAGGAGCGCCTGGCCCTCGTAGTACACCGAGATGTACGTGCGCCACAGCGGATCCTCGATGAACTCGAGTTGCTTGGCTGCCCCCGCGGCCGTCTTCGCGCCGACCTCGATCAGGTACCTCAATACTTCGTCGTGCGACCGCCCATCCGCGTGTCGCATCAGGGCTGCGTTGCCCCCCACACCACGGAGCGCGGCGCGCGCGGCACGAATCCTCGGTTGAATCGCCGTGACGGCGCGCATCGCCCCTGCATCCTGGGCGATGGGCAGGCCGGCGATCTGGATCGCCTCCTCGAGCAGCGCGACCTCGTCCTCCGCCGGGACGGCGAAGCGGTAGCCGAGATCGGCCAGGCCCTCATGCATGAGACACTCGGGCGTGTTGATGGTGAGGATCGTCAACTCCGTCCAGCCCTTGCCGTCAACCAGGCGCGCCTCCTTGGTCGCCGCCTCGAGGTGGTGACCGGGATACGTCTCGTGGGCAACGGTGTGCATCAATCCCGGCAACCGAACCGGAAGGTCGAGGTTCAGCTCGACACGTGATCGCCGGCCGCCTTCGTACCAGTTGTAGCCGCCCCACGGCCGATCCCGAACCAGGCTGATCCTCGCCACCTCGCGATCCGGCAGGCCGAAGAGCACACCAGCCCCTGCCCGGAATCCCGCAGCCATGTGATCTGCAACGACCTGCACGCGGTCGGGGTCAACGGTCAGCGGCAGCTCCCATGCCGCCAGGCGCTCGTCAAGCTGCCCGGCGCCGGGCAGCAATGCATCCAGCTCGGCGGAGGCCCGGCGGAAGATCGCATCGTCGACCCGGTTCATCGGGTGGTCGAAGAAGCGCGTCACGAGCTCCTCGTAGGCGATCGATTCCCCGGCCGACACGCGCGCCTGCGCCTCGAGCGCCACGAGCTGGCCCCGCAGGTACTCGCGGCGCTGGGCATCCGCGATCTCCGCCGGCAGCCGGTCCCTGAGCGCAATGGCGTCGTCGGCCAGTCTGGCCGGCGGCCGGAGCGACTCCATGTCCGCCTGCGCCTTGAGATCTGCCGGACCGTAGTAGGCGTCGACGAGTCCCGGACGATGCTGGTCGAGTCGCAGGACCAGGAGGAGATAGTCCCTGACGATCGGCTCGGGCGCGGGTACGGTTCGGGTTCCACCAACCGCGGGCACCTGCTCGGCGCTCCGCGACGCAGTCGCGGGACGGTCGGTCACGGGGCTCGGGTCCCGTCGGTTTCACCAACGAACGGCATGCCTCGTCTGGCGGCGGCGTCAAGGCTCATGAGCAGGACGGCGGTCTTTGCGGCCGCCACGTCGCGAACGTAGTTCGCTGTTTCATCCGAGTCCATCGGGCGCCCTCGGACGATGCCCTTCGGACGACCGACCTGCAGCCACGACAGGTGGTAGCGATCCATGCTGCCCCAGGCACGGGACAGGAGATCGTCCGACAGCTGGAGCCAGGTTCGCAGCGCGTCCATCGACGGATTCGCCTGGAGTCGTCCCCCCTCGTCGATCAACTGTTGGGTGCGCGTGATCAGCTCGTCGCGCGTCATCCGCGGCGCTCAGGGGACGGTTCGCGAGTGGAAGGTTTGCTGGGGGGCGGCTCGTGGATGAACGCTTCGCGCGCCGCACGGGCGGCCATGGTCCGCGGCCCCGGGAGCCCGTTCCCGATGGCCCGTCCTTCGAACCTCGTCACCGGGAGAATCCCGGCGACGCTCGAACAGACGAATGCCTCGTCGGCTTCGGCCAGGTCGCGCGTGGTCAGCCAGTCCTCCAGGACCGTCATGCCCGCGTCGCGGGCCCAGCCAAGGATCCAGCTTCGAGTGGTGCCGGGCAGAATGGCGCAGGCGAGTGACGGGGTCGCCAGTTCGTTCCCGCGGATCACCACGAGGTTGGCCGACGTGGCCTCGGACAGGTGCCCATCGATCGTGAGGAACAGGGCGTCGTCGGCGCCCGCGCGCCGTGCCTCAAGCCGGGCGTGGACGTAGTCGGCGCGACTGGTGGTCTTGAGCGTTGCCAGTGGGTTGTCCGGATCCCGACGAATCGAGCTGGCAACGAGATGCAGGCCCTCGGTCAGGTGGCCGCTCGGCGGTGGGCTGACGGGCCACACCTGGATGACCATCGTGGCCTCGAGCGCCTCGGTCGGCGGCAACAGACCACGTCCGGTGAACGTGCCCCTTGAAACGGTGATCCGGATCGACGCGTCGTCCCCGGGGCCCGCGAGGGCTTCGACCTCGAGGAGTTCTCGAATACCCGCGGCCAGCCGAGCGTCGACGTCGGAGGGCAGTGGCAACTCCAGACCGTCGGCGGATCGATGGAGGCGGGCGAGATGGTCATCCAACTCGGTGACGTGGCCATTTCGGGCACGCAGCGTCTCGAAGATCCCGTCACCGAGCTGAAAGCCGCGATCGAACGACGAGAGGTGTGGCCCCTCGACCGACATGATCCGACCATCGATCCAGACGTGGCCCGGCCCCTCGGAGTAGGCGCGGTCCGTGTGCGTCACCTGGTCACTTCCCGGGCGCCAATGGCCGAGAGCGGGCCGCGGGCCTTGTCGACCGTCTCGTCCCACTCGGCAGCGGGATCGCTCCGCCAGGTGATGCCGCCGCCAACGTGGAGCGTGAGGCGGGCTCCATCGGCCACGAAGGTCCGGATCAGGATGCTGGTCTGCATCGCGCCGTCGGCACCGATCCAGCCTGCCGTCCCCGTGTACGGACCGCGACGGACCGGTTCCATGCGCTCGAGGAGCTGCATCGCCCGGATCTTTGGCGCCCCGGTGATGCTGCCACCGGGGAAGGCGGCCGCGAGCAGATGGAACGCGTCCGTGCCCGGCGCCAGCCGGCCGGTGACCGTGGACACGAGGTGCTGCACCGCGGCGGTCCGCTCCAGCCGGCATAGCCGCGGTACCCGCACCGTGCCGGGAATGCAGACTCGTCCAAGGTCGTTGCGAACGACGTCCACGATCATTACGTTCTCGGCACGATCCTTGTCCGAAGCAAGGAGCTCGCGGGCCAGCGCACGATCCGCCGCTCGGTCACGACCCCTGGGCCGGGTGCCCTTGATGGGATCCGTGGCCACCACGCCGTCCCGGGTGACCGACAGGAACGGCTCCGGGGAGGCCGACAGGATCGCGCGTGGCGCCCCGGTGACCGGACTCGGGCCGAGGTCGAGGTAGGCCGCGAACAACGCAGGGTCCCCCGTCCGAAGCTGACGGAAGATCGGCCAGGGATCGCCACGGAACGGCGTCTCCAGGCGACGGGTCAGGTTAGCCTGGTAGATCTCGCCATTGGCGATCTCGGCCCGAACGGTGTCCACCCCGGCCTCGAATTCCGCGCGGCTGAGGCCGGAACGCATCGTGAATGCGGCGGGAGGCTCCGGAGCCCCAGGCCCAACTGACACCGTGCGCTGGGTGGCTCCTTCCAGCAAGATGCGTCGAACCTCGGCAAGGCGGCGGTCCAGTCGGCCGATCCGCTCGTCGAGAGCTCGTCCGGCCAGCCACGCGCGCCCGAGGCGACGATCCCAGGCGATGACCCAGTCATGGAGCGCCAGGCGGAGGAGCGGCAGCTCCTGATCCGCGACGGCCAGCGTCGGCAGGTCCTCGAGTCGACGGCCGAGGTCGTAGGCGAGGTACCCGACGAAGCCACCGGCAAACGGAGGTGCATCGGGATCGGTGAACGGCGACGAGGCGAGGCGGCCCAGCACCTGGCGGGCCGTCGAGAACACATCCGGACCATCCGCCGGCTGCTCGAGGACTGCCACTGGGTCCGCGGTGAGATAGCTCCAGCGCGCATTCCGCCCTGGCCGGGCGCTCTCGAGATGAGCCAACCCCGGCAGGTGGCGTAGCCGCTCGGCCGCATCCATCGGCGCGACATGGTCCAGCTCCGGGAAGCGGATCGCGATGGCGCCTGGAACGGCCGCGGTAAGGCGCTGAGGTATCACCGGGCGATGATAGTCGGGTCCATGCCGGGCGCCCGGGATGGGTCTGCCGAGCCCGTGGGTCGGCGCCGTCGGTCGGCGCTGTCAGTCCGCGCCGGTCGTCCGATCGCGGCGACTGAAATCGAGCAGGAGCTGGCGGCACTCCACGGCAGAGCGCTGCGCCTGCCGAACGATCCACGGATCGACGCGGGATGAATCCTCGATCGTGAGGGTCGCGCCGGTGGGACCCTCCTCCACGATCAGCCCACCTGTGCTCCGATAGTCGGCCGCCCAGTTGGCCGCGAGCTGGAGCAGGGCATCGACGACGACACGGTCAGTGAACATCCAGTCGAGATAGGTGGCGTTCAGGCGATCGACGATCGCGAACAGCGAGATCGCGGCACCTCGCGGCAGAATGGCCACCAGGTGGACGATTCGCAGCGCGCTGAACGGATCACCGGATTCGGCCACGATCGGTGGCGCGAGATCCGGCTCGGGGAGGCCAGCGGGGGCGGATCGGAGGTCAGCGAGACCGCTGGGGCCTGAAGATTGCGTCACCGGTTGAGCGCTCCTGGAGAGGAAATGCAGACGAAAGCCGAGCCTAGCACGGGCGCCCCGCCGGCCAATGGGCGGCCGCGGAGATCGGCGTCGGGCCCGTCAGAGTGTCAGAGCCGGCCGAACCTCCGGCGGATTCGGTCGGTCACGAGCCCCGCGCCCAGGATGATGAGGCCCTCGAGGAACAGCGCGAGGCCAGTCCCGACCTGGCTGGCCACGTACTGTCCATTGAAGTCGGACAGGGCGATCACGATCCCGAGGGCGCCCGGGTAGAAGAACGCCGGTGCGTTGCGCCGGATCGCGAGGAGGAGCACAAGGACCGACACGAGGACCGTGGCGCCTTCGGCCACGATCGGAGTCACCACCCGACCCCATTCGTAGTCGCCCGAGGGGCCGCCTTGGCTCAGGATCGCAGCCGTCGCGATGACCGCGACGAGCCCGGCCACGAGCCGGGTCAACCCGGCTCTCCGCGAGCCGGGATCGCCAGCGCGGCGCAGCTCGCGCTCGGCCAGGAACGCAAGAAGGGCGGCGGCACCGAGCCAGAGGGCGAGATCGAGGACGACCGTTGACAGCGATGCGGCGTACGGGTCGGCGCGGAGGAGCCGGAGGCGGAGTACGCCGCTCAAGCCGGCCGCCAGCGAGAGCGTCGAGCCGACGAGGCCGGCCTGGGTCAGGAGCGATGGATGACGACGTCGCAGGAGGATGGCGGTCACGACGGCGGCCACGGCGCCACCCAGCTGCTGACCGGGATCGCCGTCTCCCACCAACCTGGCCATCAGGAAGTAGGCCGCCCCGTAGGCACACGACACGGTGACCGCGAACAGGACACCGGATGCGCGGGACGCGTGTTCGCCACCGGTCCGAAGCAACATCCCACCGACAACGCTGACGATTCCGGCTCCGGCGAATGCTGCGAGCCAGACGAGGTTGCGGTCGTCGATCCGATCCGCCTGCGCGCCCAGGAGGACGAACCAGGCGGCCAGGAGGAACGCCGCGCCGACATACGCGAGGACCTCGGCGATGGACGGGGCTGGACCGAATGTGGAGCGTGGCCGCGATGCGGACATCGGTCCGGCGGCCGGGACGCGACCTTCCTCCGCTGCCCGAAGGCGCGCGGCCGTCTCCCCGTCGATCAGCCCGGCCGACTCCCAAGCCCCGATACGCTCGTGAATCTGATCCTCAGGCATGGTGCGGTCTCCTACGGGCGTGGCCATTGGAGAAGACGCCAGGAGTCAGTCGCTGTTACGGGCTACAGCAATTCCCCGTGCGCGGCGGCGGTCGGTTCGCCTTCGCGGGGCCGCGGCTCCTCACCTGGGCCGTACTCGGGCTTCGGGACAGTCGGGTCCTGGCTCGCCACCACGGCCCCGGCGCCGGCTCCCGACTCGATCACCTTGAGCGGCGCTCCGGCCTGACCCTCGATCGCCCCGACCCCGAACGGGACCCACTTGGCCGGGTTCTGCAGGCGATGCGCCTCGTGGTTGCCACGCTCGTGCGTCTGCTCGAAGCCCTTCGGCTCGATCCACATGCGCTCGCCCTCGAGCAGGCCGAGGACCCCGGACTGGCCGGGTTCTGGCCGCTCGTTCTGGCAGTAGTCACAGGCGCTCGAATCGTGCTTCTTGTAGCTATCGGGCTCCTCGTAGGTCGTGATGTAGCCCTCGTAGTTGCGCAGCACGACCTTGTGATCCGAGTAGCTGATCAGATAGTTCGGCATGACCGGGATCTTGCCGCCGCCTCCAGGCGCATCGATCACGTACGTGGGCACCGCGTAGCCCGACGTATGGCCCCGGAGGCCCTCCATGATCTCGAGGCCCTTGCCCACCGGTGTCCGGAAATGACCGGAGCCCTCCACCAGGTCGCACTGGTACAGGTAGTAGGGCCGGATCCGGTTCTCGACGAGCTTAT
>JBDTOF010000120.1:0-2648 GCA_039933375.1 Chloroflexota bacterium | reverse complement strand
CGCTCGAGCGAGGCCCGGAAATCGAGATGGATTCCGCAGATGTTGTAGCCAGCCTTGGCCAGGGCACGGGACGTCGCCTCGCCCATGCCGGATGAGGCGCCGAGGATGAGCGCCCAGCGCTCGCGGGTATCGGTCATTGGATATCTCTCCCTGAAGTCGTCGACCCGGCGAGTCTAGCGCGATGGGGCCGAACCACGACTGCTGACCGACTCGGACCGCGGCGCCTGCCAGGCTCTGGAAGAACTACTATCGGGCCCGGGCCAGTCCGCCCACGGAAGTCGGTCCATCCGGCACTGACTCGACCGCACGATGGAGCCCCACGATCAGATCATGAATAATGCGTCTCATTCCTACCTGATGTCCTCGCGCGGTCGCGCCCGGTCGGCGATCGCAGCGATCACCCTGATCATTTCCGCCTGCGGAGGTCAGGCGGCAGCGGTTGCCTCGCCCACGGTGGTCACGCGCGAGATCGCGGTCGAGATGACCGACTTCGCGTTCACTCCATCCTCTTCCGATATCAAGGCCGGCGAGACGATCCGGTTCGTGTTCCACAACAGCGGCCAGCTTCGGCACGAGGCTGCCATCGGTGACGAGGCCAGGCAGACCGAGCACGAGATGGAGATGGCCAACATGGCGCCGGGCGCGAGCGAAATGCCCGAATCCGAGCACGACGAGGTGACGGTCAAGCCAGGGGAGACCGGAACCCTCGACTACACCTTCGATACACCCGGAACCTTGGTCCTCGGATGCCATGAACCAGGGCACTACAAGGCGGGCATGGTCGCCACGATCACGGTCAAGTAGGCCTCCCTCGGCGCCTGACAGACCGTCTGAACCGCGCCCCGTCTGGTCAGACGACGTCCTCGACGCGTAGCGCCTCGATGGCGGCGGCGTCGTAGCCGAGTTCACCAAGGATCTCGCTGGAGTGCTCACCGAGGAGCGGTGGCGGGGTCCGGATGCTGGTCGGCGTGGCGGCGAAATCGAATGGACTGCGAACCTGGTCCACTGAGCCAAGAGCCGGGTGCGTCATCGGCACCCGGGCCTTGACGGCCCGCGCCTGCGGGGAAGCGAACGCCTCCAGGACATCGAGCAGCGGACCGACGGGTACCTCCGCGTTGTCGAGCCGTGCCAGCCAGGCCGACGAAGTGTCGGTCGCAAATCGGGCTGCCAGGAGCGGTATCAACGCATCCCGGTGCTCAACGCGATCGCCATTCGTCACGAATCGCGGATCTGCGGCAAGTTCCGGCGTGCCGAGGGCGTCGCAGAACCTCGTCCACTGCCGCTCGCTGCCGACGGCCACCGCGATGATTCCGTCCGCCGTGCCGAATGTCTCGTACGGGACGATGTTCGGGTGCCCATTGCCGCGTCGGTCGGGCGCGAGCCCGGTCACGAACGCATTCTGGGCCTGATTGGCGAGGATCGCGAGCGTGCTCTGGAGGATCGAGACGTCCACTCGCTGACCGCCGGCGCGCGGTTTGGCGAGGAGCCCGGCGAGCACCGAGATGGTCCCGAAGAGTCCGGTCACAACATCGCTGATCGCCACGCCGACCTTGGTCGGATCTCCGTCGGTTCTGCCCGTGATGGACATCAGGCCGCTCGTCGCCTGTACGACGAAGTCGTACCCGGGCTTCGCCGCGTCCGGACCGCCGACCCCGTAGCCCCCGATCGCAAGGTGCACCAGGCCGGGATTGAGCTCCTCGAGCAGGAGGTCCGGGAACCCGAGCCGCGCGAAACCTCCAGCCCGGTAGTTCTCGACGAGGACATCGGCCCGGGCGATGAGCCGGCGCAGGACCTCACGGCCGTCGTCGATTCGCAGGTCCAGCCGCAGGCTCCGCTTGTTGCGATTGACGGCCAGGAAATACGCAGCCGTCCTGGTTCCCGCCGCCTGGTCTCCGACCCATGGGGGACCCCAGCCGCGCGTCGCATCACCCTCCGGTGGTTCGACCTTGACGACAGCCGCTCCAAGGTCCGCCAGGAGCATCGTGCAGTACGGCCCGGCCAGGACCGTGGAACAGTCGACGACACGCAGGCCGGCGAGTGGGCCTGGGCGCTGGGCGAGCCCCTCGTGTTCCATCGCCGCGATGGTACGGCTGGAGCGGATGGCTCGGAGCGTTTAGCGGTCGGCCGGCCGAAGTGGGCGCGCATAGACGCCCTCGGCCCAGGTTGCCCCAGCTTCGAGCGGCCGGACCCAGTCCACGAGCGTCCGATTCACGACAACCGTGTCAGCGACTTCGAAGATCGGCCCATCCGGCGAGTTGAACTCGATCACGGCATCCGTGAGCGGCACCATTTCGCGACGATGTCGGAAATCAATGAACGGGTCAACCCCGCGCGGGGCGTGAACGTTGCCCGACACGAGGTAGCGGCCGAGTTTCATGGTCATGCCCCGCTCGACCGTTCGCATCCGCAACTTCTCGTCACCGCGCGGTCCGGATGCGTGAACGAGAAGGAGCTCGTCGCGCCTGACGAGGATCTCCGGTAGCCGGAGCTCGGTGCGGTCGGTATAGGACGTCGCGAGGACATCCAGGAGGAGATATTCGTCGTACGCGTTGAGGATGTCGCTGATCCGACTCGCATCCAATCGAATGCGCCCGGAGAGGCGCCCGTCCTCGCCATAGGCGAAGAACTCGAGTTCTGGCGGTGCCGCG
>JBDTOF010000119.1:0-4275 GCA_039933375.1 Chloroflexota bacterium | reverse complement strand
GCAGATGAAGATCCAGGAAGCCGACGCCAAGGGCCTGCTCCTCGCCCAGGGGCTCCCGGTCCCGGGCTGGTCCGTGGCCCACTCCCCGGCCGAGGCCCGCGAAGCCGCCGAGGAACTGTTCGCCAGCGGTGTCGAGCGCGTCGTGATCAAGGCGCAGGTCCTCGTGGGTGGCCGCGGCAAGGCTGGCGGCGTCAAGCTGGCGGCGTCCGGCGATGAGGCCGAGGCTGTTGCCAGCGCGATCATCGGCATGGATATCAAGGGCATGACCGTCCGGAAGGTGCTCGTGTCCGCAGCCGCCGATATCACCGCCGAGTTCTACCTGTCGGCGGTGCTCGATCGGGCGGGACGCCGGATCCTGCTGATGGGCTCGGCCGAGGGTGGCGTCGAGATCGAGCAGGTCGCCGCGGAGCGACCCGAGGCGATCATCACGATCCACGCCGACCCGATGCTCGGGCTCCAGGACTGGCAGGCTCGTCAGCTGGCATTCCGGATGGGTCTCGGCTCGCATCTGAAGGCGGCCGTCGGCATCGCCAAGGGCCTGGTCAGGACGATGCTCGCCTACGACGCGGATCTCGTCGAGATCAATCCCCTGGCCATTGTCCGCGAGGTCGGCCCCGACGGGACGACGGTCGAGCGGCTGGTCTGCCTCGACGCCAAGGTGACCCTCGATGACTCCGCGCTTCCCCGCCATCCCGAACTCGAGGCCCTGCGCGATCCCGATGAAGAGGATCCGGGCGAGACCGAGGCGCGCGAGGCCGGGATCAGCTTCATTCGCCTCGACGGGGCGATCGGCTGCATGGTCAACGGCGCTGGCCTCGCGATGACGACGATGGACCTGGTCAAGCGAGCCGGCGGTGAGCCGGCCAACTTCCTCGATATCGGCGGTGGTGCGAAGTCGGACAAGGTCGCGACAGCGATGCGACTCATCCTGGCCGACCCGAAGGTCAGCGCCATCCTGGTCAACATCTTCGGCGGCATCACCCGCGGCGACGAGGTGGCCCGCGGACTGATCGAAGCGCGGGCTCAGCAGGTTAGATCCGTGCCGATGGTCGTGCGGATCGTGGGCACGAACGCTGCCGAGGCCGCCGCCCTGCTCGAAGCGGCCCGGTTCGAAACGGCGTCCTCGCTCGATGAGGCCGCCGCCAAGGCGGTTGCCGCCTCACACGGGTCGGCGGCATGAGCATCCTGATCGGACGGGAGACCCGGCTGCTGGTCCAGGGGATCACCGGTCGAGAGGGTGAATTCCACGCCCTGGCGATGCAGGAATACGGCACCAACATCGTGGCCGGCATGACGCCGGGCAAGGGTGGCCAGCTCGCCCTCAATGGAACGGTCCCCGTCTTCAACACGGTGGCCGAAGCGGTTCGCGAGACCGGCGCCAACACGACCTGCATCTTCGTCCCGGCCGCCGGCGCACCCGACGCCGTTTTCGAGGCGGTTGCAGCGGGGATCCAGACGATCTTCTGCATCACCGAGGGAATTCCGGCCCTCGACATGGTCCCGGTCGTAGCGGCGGTGCGGCGGGCCGGCGCGCGGCTCATCGGCCCGAACTGCCCAGGCGCCACCTCCCCTGGCAGCGCCAAGGTCGGCATCATCCCCGCGTCGGTCCACCGGCCTGGCGACGTCGGGGTGGTTTCCCGTTCCGGGACCCTGACCTACGAGGCCGTCCAGGCGATGACCGATGCCGGGATCGGCCAGTCAACGTGCATCGGGATCGGCGGGGACCCGATCATCGGCACGACCTTCCTGGACGTGCTCGAGCTGTTCGCAAAGGATCCCGATACGCGCGCACTCGTGCTGATCGGTGAGATCGGCGGCGGCGCCGAAGAGGAGGCGGCTGCCTGGGCCGCCGAACACCTTCGCGACATCCCGAAGGCCGCGTTCATCGCGGGTCGGACGGCCCCGGAGGGGCGGAGAATGGGTCACGCCGGAGCCATCATCTCGGGCGGCGCCGGAACGGCCGCGTCGAAGGTCACCGCGCTCGAGGCTGCCGGCTTCAAGGTCGCCGGATCCCCCACCGAGATCCCGGCACTCCTTCGCGACGCCGGCTACCGCGGCTAGACGCAATGGGCTTCCTGATGGACCTCGTCGCGGGTGACAGCCGTGCGATCCTCCTGGCGATCAGCATCGACGACTGGGACGGTTTCGACGATCAGGGCCGATTCGATGCTCACATCGCGCTCGGCGGGGCGATGGACCCAACCTGGCTCGACCTGTTCAGCGAGGCGGTCCGGGATGCCACGCGGACCGACCGGCCGATCGACCTCATCGACGCTCGCACCGAGATCGAGGGGCCCGGTGACGTCGGGGAGCGAACCGTCGAGCGCGTCGATCCGGGATGGATTTCGGACATCGCCCGAGTTGGCGACGACACGATCGACGCGATTGCCGGCCGCTGGATCGAGCTGATCGAGGAGGAACTCGGAGCACTCCCGCGCGAAGAAAAGCCGTGGATCCGCCAGCTCGCCGGCGACATCGTCACCTTTGCCCGTCGCGCAGATCGGTCGCCGGCGGTGATCCTGGCCTGGTCGCTCTAGGACTCGCCGCCTCGGCGTGGCTTCGCGCGGGCCCTGGAGGGCGGCGCGGGCGTCATCCCGAGCCCGACCCAGGCTGGCCCGCCAGCAGCCTCGATCAGCTCGATCAGCACTCCACCACAGGAGCGCGGGTGAAGGAATGCCACCGGCCCCTCCGCCCCTCTCCTCGGTGAGCTATCGATGAGTTCGACTCCATCGATGGCGAGCCTGGTCAGCTCCTCGGCGAGATTGGCGACCTCGAAGCAGACATGGTGGAATCCCTCTCCCTTGCTGGCCAGGAATCGCGCCACGCCGGTCGTATCGTCGGTCGGCTCGACGAGTTCGACCTTCGACTCGCCGACGCCAAGGAAGGCGATGCGAACCCGATCCGACGGGATCTCCATGATCGCCTCGACCGGCATCCCGAGCAGATCACGGTAGAGGGCCAGGCTCGCCTCGATCGACTGGACAACCACGGCCACGTGATGGATTCGGCCCGGCGGTTGGAGCATCTTCAGCCCTCCTAGACGGTGATCAGCTCGCGATGGACGCCCCATGCGGCACGGAGTCGATCGGCGATCTCCCCGACCGTCGCGTACGCGTTGACCGCATCGATCAGGAACGGCATGAGGTTGTCCGAGCCCCGGGCCGCGTCGTCGAGTCGGCCCATCGTCGCTTCCCAGGCACGCGGATCGCGGCCCTCGCGGACACGTTGCAGGCCCAGGACCTGGAGTCGCTCGCCCTCCGGATCGATCCGCTGCGTCGGGGGCATCGTCGAGGTCTCGTCCCGGAAGCGATTCACACCGACCACGACCTGATCTCCGGCGTCGACGGCCCGCTGCGTGCGGTAGGCCGATTCCTGGATCTGGCGCTGCTGAAACCCGCCTTCGAGTGCCGCCAGGGTGCCGCCCAGCGCCTCGATCTCGTCGAGATACGCCAGCGCCGCCGCCTCGAGCTCGTCCGTCAGCGACTCCACAAAGTACGAGCCGCCGAGCGGGTCCGGCGTGTCGGTCACCCCCGATTCATGGGCGATGATCTGCTGGGTCCGAAGGGCGAGGCGAACGGACTCCTCGGTCGGCAGGGCCAGTGCCTCGTCGCGCGAGTTCGTATGGAGGCTCTGCGCACCCCCCAGCACGGCTGCGAGGGCCTGCAGGGCCGTCCGGACGACGTTGTTGTCGACCGACTGTGCGGTCAACGACGAGCCAGCCGTCTGAACGTGGAACCGGCACGCCATCGACCTCGGATTGGTCGCCTTGAAGCGGTCTCTCGTGATGCGCGCCCACATCCGTCGTGCGGCCCTGAACTTGGCGACCTCCTCGAACAGCTCGGACCAGGCGGCGAAGAAGAAGCTCAGTCGCGGAGCGAACTCATCGATGTCGAGGCCCCGCGCCAGCGCCGCCTCGACATAGGCGATCCCGTCGGCGAGCGTGAAGGCGAGTTCCTGGGCTGCGGTGGCCCCCGCTTCGCGCATGTGGTAACCGCTGATGGAGATCGTGTTCCACTTCGGGAGTTCCCGGGCGCCGAACTCGAAGATATCCGTGACGAGGCGCATCGACGGACGTGGAGGGTAGATCCAGGTGCCCCGGGCGATGTATTCCTTGAGGATGTCGTTCTGGACGGTTCCTGATACGTCTGCCCGAGCCACACCCTGGCGCTCCGCGGCAGCCACGTAGAGCGCGACGAGCGTGGCGGCGGTCGCGTTGATCGTCATCGACGTCGAGACCTGGCCGAGCGGGATCTGGTCGAACAGGACTTCCATGTC